>NZ_JBEPDB010000083.1:0-12938 GCF_040300025.1 Dactylosporangium sp. NPDC000555
AGGCCTCCGCGTCGTGCGCCGCCAGATCACCGACCAGGCGGCCATCACCCCCTGAACACCTTTCCGACGCCCTGACCGACGCGCTCACCGAAATCCGCAGCCAGCCCAACCCACCCCGCCGCGACCGGACCTGCCCCCGCGTCATCAAACGCGCCCGACACAACGCCTACCGCGTCAAACGCCCCACCGACCGGACCACCCGCCATCCCGGCCCACCCACACCATCACTGGCCTGCCCAGACAGCCTTATCTGAACGGCATTGCCACAAGATCCACCTACGGATGAGGACTCCATCCGTGACAGGGCCCGGCAAAGTTGCAAGATGTCCGAATTGTCCCACCGTGCTGTTGCCGCTCAGAGGCCCACGAACAGGGGCCGGATCGCGGTTGGCGTTCCGAAACGGACAGAACTCGAATTTGTCGGGGCCCTGCCATCCATGGTCGCCTATCGCGCCGTCCTTTGACGTGCCGAGGGAACCGGTCCGCTACGTGTCGTGCCTGCTGGCCATCGACCGCCGCACCCGACTGGCCCCGGACAACCGGGCCTACAACGCGCTGCTGCGCACCAACGTGCACCCGGCGAACGCGGCTCCGCGCTGCTCACCAGCCATTGGCGCACCCCACGCCACCGCCAGCCCGCCCACCATCGGTGACACCGTCCCGGCGTGCCGATACGCGACTGCATGGACGCCTCCTGGGCGGGTAGCCAAACCTCTTGAGGTCTTGGGATCGAGCGGGCCTCCGGTCCGCGCCCGCGGGAGGGATCGAGATGAGCGCGACGGCGACGACGTGGCGGATTCCGGCCGCCGGGGTCGACCTCGACGGCGACCTGACCGTGCCCGACGACACGGCCGGCCTGGTGCTGTTCGCGCACGGCAGCGGCAGCTCCAGGCGCAGCCCGCGCAACCGGGCGGTCGCCGCGGCGCTGCAGCGGCGCGGCCTGGCCACCCTCCTGGCCGACCTGCTGACCCCGGACGAGGAGCAGTACGACGCCCTGACCGGCGGGCTGCGGTTCGACATCGCCATGCTCGCCGGGCGGCTCACCGGCATCGCCGACTGGGCCGGGCGCCGGCCCGAGACCGCGGGGCTGTCGCTCGGGCTGTTCGGCGCCAGCACCGGCGCGGCCGCCGCGCTGGTCACCGCCGCGGCCCGGCCCGGCGTCGTGCGGGCCGTGGTCTCCCGCGGCGGCCGCCCCGACCTCGCCGGTGAGGCGCTGGCCGGCGTCGCCGCGCCGACGCTGCTCGTCGTCGGCGGGCTGGACCGCACGGTGCTGCAGCTCAACGAGCAGGCCCGGGCGGCCATGACCGCCCCCGTCGCACTGCGGATCGTGCCGGGCGCCAGCCATCTGTTCGAGGAGCCCGGCGCCCTGGACGTCGTCGCCCGGCACGCCGGCGAGTGGTTCGCGGCGCACCTCGTGCCCGCGACCGGGCGGAGCGACCGGGCATGAGGGCGTCGTACCGCACCTTCGCCGACCGGGCCACGGCGGGCGGCGAACTGGCCGACCTGGTGGTGCGGCACCTGGCCGGGACACCCGAGGCGCCGCGCGCCGGCCGGCCGCTGGTGCTCGGCCTGCCGCGCGGCGGCCTGCCGATCGCCGCCGCCGTGGCCGGTGCCGTCGGCGGCGACCTCGACGTGCTGATCGTGCGCAAGATCGGCTCGCCCCGGCATCCCGAGTTCGGCGTCGGCGCGATCGCCGAGGACGGGCCCGCCGAGTTCGACCACGACGCGCTGGACTACCTCGGCCTCACCCCGGCGGACCTCGCCGTCATCGTCAAGCGTGAGCGCGCCGAACTGCGCCGCCGCGCCCGCCGGTACCGCGGCGAACGCCCCGCGCCGCCGGTCGCCGGTCGCACCGTGGTGCTGGTCGACGACGGGCTGGCCACCGGGGTCACCGCCCGCGCGGCGGTGCGCTGGCTGCGCGCCCGGGGGCCGCGGTGGCTGATCCTCGCCATCCCGGTCTGCTCCCCGCAGGCGCGCGACGCGCTCGCCGGGGACACCGACGCGGTGCTCTATCTGGAGGCGCCCGATCCGTTCTGGTCCGTCGGGCAGTGGTACGACAGCTTCGAGCAGCTCACCGACGACGACGTCGACCGGTGCCTGACCCACCGGGCCCACTGAAACACCGCGCCTCACCCGTGCCGGGGGATGAGTTCGAGTCGCGGGGGAACCACGCTGAGGATGTCAGGTCAGCCCGGGCCCTCACCCGCCGCTGGAGGTGGGCCATGGACATCACGTTCGGCCAGATCGTGGTCTCCACCATCTGGTTCATGCTCGTGTTCGCCTGGATCTGGTTGATGGTGAGCATCCTCGCGGATCTGTTCCGGGACTCTTCGATGTCCGGCTGGGGCAAGGCCGGCTGGACGATCTTCCTGATCGTCCTGCCGTGGATCGGGGCGCTGACCTACCTGATCGCGCGGGGCCGGTCGATGAACGAGCGGGCCGCCGAACGGGCCCGTCAGCAGGAGGCGCAGATGCGCCGGTACATCCGGGAGGTCGTGAACGAGCCGGGCGCCCCGCGCGCCACGAGCTCGGCGGACGAGCTGGCCAAGCTCGCCGATCTGCGCCAGAGCGGCGTGCTGACCGACTCGGAGTACGACCGGGCCAAGTCGGTGCTGCTGGGGTCCAACGGCAGCGTCGCGCGGCCGCGGGGGTGACCCGGGCGGCCCGGCCATGTTTGCGCCGTCCGCGGCTCGGGCAGCCTCTGGCCATGACGACGATTACCGCCGACGACATCCGCGCGCTCGCGCAGTCCCCGGACGCCGACCCGGCACTGGCCGTGGCCGACGACGACGTGCACCTCGTCCCGCAGGCCGAGGAGGCCGACGGGCACATCATCTACACCAAGGCCGAGCTGGTGCGGGAGTACGGCGAGGAGATCACCGACGTGCAGGCCGAGGTGCTCGCGGCCGGGCTGACCGCGCAGCTGGTCTGAGCCGTGTCCCGGGCACGCTGGCCGACCCGCCTACAGCCACGGCTCGGCGTGCCGACCGGTGATCGGCAGGCGGTGGAAGGGGATGGGCCGGTCCGCCGACCACGGTGCCGACGGCGCGGTGGTGAGCGAGGCGAACCGCAGCAGGGCGGCCTCATAGCCGGCCCGGCGCCTGACGAACTCCAGCCAGCACCGGTCGCGGTCCGCCCCCGACCGGGCGCCGGCGGCACTCAGCCGGTCGCAGGCCGCGTCGAACTCCGCGCGACTGACCGCGATCAGGGTTGGCGACGCCGGGACCGGGCCGGCCGGCATGTGGAAGTAGTCGCCGATCCGTTGCAGTGCCAGGCTTCCGGCGCGCAGGCACAGCCGGGCGTGCGACGGCTGGGTGTCAGGCGCGGCGAACGTCGAGGTGACCAGGGCCGCGGCGTCCAGCACCGCGCCGGCCGCGGTGACCCAGTGCCGCTGCGGCGACGGGGACCGGAAGAACACCAGCAGCGGGTTGGACGAGTGCGTCTCCTCGAGCTCGTTGAACCACCGGGTCCAGTCGCGCCAGTAGTCGTCGAGCAGCCCGATCCCGTTGGCCTGCAGCAGCCGCTCCAGCAGGCGGACGGCCGACGGCGGGGAGCCGGCCTCGGCCTCCAGCGCGGTGACGAGCACCTCCCGGCGGGAGTAGCTGCCGTACAGCGCCGGCAGGTAGCTCACGACCAGGGCGAGCAGCCCGAGGCCCAGCGAGGCCTCCACGAACTGCACCGCCCCGGTGAGTACGCCCTCCGGCTGGTGGAAGCCGAGCGTGAGCAGCGACGAGCCGCTGTCGAGAAAGGCGTTCTGCCACGGGTGCACGCCCAGCGACCAGTACAGGCCGGCGAACCCGACGAGCGTGAGGCTCAGCCAGACGGCCGGCAGCGACAGCAGCGTCACCGGCGCGAAGAGCACCAGGATGCGGTCCCGCTCGCGAAAGGTGCGGGCCGAGCGCAGCCGCACGTCGAACACCGCCCGCACGGCGGCCATGACCCACCGGGTCAGCAGCACCGCGGTCCCGCGTGGTACCACCAGGGTGTGCGCCGCCGACAGCGCCGTGAGCACGACGACCGCCACGGACAGCAGCCCTACGACCGACGTCAGGATGGCATGAACCATGGCGACAGGCCCGCCGGCAGGGGACTCGGTATTCCACCGTACCGCGCGGCCCGCCGGGCTCAGCCGGTGGCCGCTTGGCTGAGCAATCCCGTACAGTGGCAGCAGTCCGCGAGGGATGGACCGCAACAACAGGTGTGCCGGGAAGGCTGGTCGGCGTTCGTGTCGACCGACCCCTGAGGGAGTCTCATGCCCGGCAAAGCCGCCCGATTCGTCACTGGGATGCTGCGCACCGAGACCGCCGGTGGCGTGCTGCTGCTCGTCGGTGCCGGGCTCGCGCTCGCGTGGGCCAACTCGCCCTGGTCCGCCGGCTACGAGCGGCTCGGTAACCTGCGCATCGGCCCGGCGGCCTGGCACCTCGACCTCACCCTCGCCGCGTGGGCCGCGGACGCGCTGCTGGCGGTGTTCTTCTTCGTCGCCGGGCTGGAGCTCAAGCGTGAGCTCGTCGCCGGCGACCTGCGCGACCCGCGCCGCGCGGTGGTGCCGGTCGCCGCGGCCGTCGGCGGCATGGTCGTACCGGCGCTGATCTACGTCGGGTGGAACGCGGCCGCGCCGGCCGGCGACCTGCGCGGCTGGGCCGTGCCGACGGCCACCGACATCGCGTTCGCGCTGGCCGTGCTCGCGCTCGCGGGCCCGCGCGTGCCGTCGGCGCTGCGTACCTTCCTGCTGACCCTGGCGGTCGTCGACGACCTGCTCGCGATCGTCGTCATCGCCGTGTTCTACACCGCCGGCCTGTCGGTGCTGCCGCTGCTGCTGGCCGTCCTGCCGCTGGCCGCCTTTGCCTGGCTGCTGCGCCGCCCCCGGCGCGGCACCGGCTGGCTGCTCGCGCCCCTCGCCGCCGGCACTTGGCTGCTGGTGCACGCATCCGGCGTCCACGCCACCGTGGCCGGCGTGCTGCTGGCGTTCGCCGTCCCGGTGCGTGCGGGCGCCGAGCCCGGCGTCGCGGCCCGGCTGGAGCACCGGTGGCGCCCGGTGTCGGCCGGCGTCGCGGTGCCGGTCTTCGCGTTCTTCGCCGCCGGTGTACCCCTGGCCGGCGCCGCCGCGTTCGGCGCCGCGCTGCGCGATCCGGCCGCGCTCGGGGTCCTGCTCGGCCTCACGCTCGGCAAGCCGGTCGGCGTGCTGACCGCGACGTGGCTGGCCCGCCGCGCTGCGGGCGCGGCACCGCCGGTCGGTCTCGGCCGCCGGGACATGGTGGCGGCCGGGCTGCTGTCCGGCATCGGGTTCACCGTGTCGCTGCTCATCGCGGAGCTGGCGTTCGGCGCCGGCAGCACCGGCGACGACCACGTCCGCCTGGCGATCCTGGTCGGTTCGGGCGTCTCCGCCGTCGCGGCCACGCTGCTGCTGCGCATCCGCCGTCGCCCGCCACAGCCGTCCTCCACCGACCGCGCCCGCGCCGTGACCTCCGGTGACGAGGTCGCTGACGATCAGCCTAGCTGAACCGACGGCGGCTCAGTGGGCGGGCGGCCACGGCGGCGTGCGGCTCGGGCAGCGCACCGGCCGGCGGGCGGCACCCCCGGCACCGCGACCGGCGGTCGAGACCTGCTCGACCGAGGCCTGAGCGCCGCGCAGGACATCACGACGGCTGAGACGGGCCATGCACCAGCCTCCCCGGCGCAGTCTATACATCGGTCTGCATCGCTTCATGACTTCGATGACAATCTATTGAAACTGTTCGACGGGCGTGAGCTAATCAGCAAAGCTCCTCGCCGAACAGGCGGGAGTCACCCCGGAACTCCCAGAAGGAGGCGCACCGTGACCCATCGACGGCTCGGCGCACTGGCGACGCTGTCCGCGGCGGCCACGATGGTGGTCAGCGTCCTGATCGGCGGCCCCGCATCGGCCGCCACCGTCACATACGGTCAGGACGTGTCCGGCTACCAGGGCAACGTCAACTGGTCGGCGCAGTGGAACGCCGGCTCGCGATTCGCGTACGTCAAGGCGACCGAGGGCACGTCCTACACCAACCCGTACTTCGCCCAGCAGTACAACGGCTCGTACAACATCGGGATGATCCGCGGCTCCTACCACTTCGCGCTCCCGAACAAGTCCGGCGGCGCCGCGCAGGCCGACTACTTCGTCGGCCACGGCGGCGGCTGGTCCAAGGACGGCAAGACCCTGCCCGGCGCGCTGGACATCGAGTACAACCCGTACGGCGCGACCTGCTACGGGTTCTCCCAGTCCGGCATGGTCAGCTGGATCCGCGCGTTCCTGAACCAGTACCACACCCGGACCGGGCGGTGGGCCGTCATCTACACGACCACCGACTGGTGGAGCACCTGCACCGGCAACTACAGCGGCTTCTGGGCCAACTCTCCACTGTGGATCGCCCGGTACAGCAGCTCCCCCGGCACGCTTCCGGCCGGCGCCCCGACGTGGTCGTTCTGGCAGTACTCCAGCAGCGGACCCTTCGCCGGCGACTCCAACCAGTGGAATGGCGCACTCGACCGGCTCAAGGTCCTGGCCTGCAACGGCACCTGCTGAACCGGCCCTCACGGCGGCATCACTCGCGGGGAAACAGCGGACCGAGCGGGCCGAGGTCGATGTTGAGATCGTCGGGCGTCAGCCCGAAGTGCTCGCACAGTTCGGTCATCTGCTCCTCGAGCGCCATCAGCGTCGACCCGATGCGCTCGATCTGCTCGTCCGTGAGATCACCGACCTCCACCCTGCGCAGCGCCTGCCGCTCCATCAGCTGGCGCAGCAGTTCGACGATCGTGAGCACCAGGCCGGCGAAGCCGCGCTCCACCGAGTCCCGGTCGACCTCGATCCGCTGACGCGGCCGGCGCGACGGCGACGCCGACTCCCCGGGTCCTGCGGGACGGTGCTCGGCCGGCGGTCCGGCGTCGCCGCGGGGCTGGTTCATCGAGGTTCCGCCTCGCCGTCCACGGGCGGCCCGGCGACCGTTGCCGCCGACGCCACCAGCGCGCGCAAGGAGATGTAGACGAGGTCGACGTCCGCGATCGAGAGCGTCACCTCGCCGGTGATGACGACGCCGGTGGCGAGCACCCGGTCGAGCAGGTCCACGAACGCGTACCGTTCGGGTACGAGCGCTGCGGGCCGGGTGCCCGACGTCATCGCGATGCTTCCTCTTCCTCGTCGATCGTGGTGAAGGAGTACGGCGGCCAGGGCCCGGTCAGCTGCAGGCGGATCGCCGGAAACCGGTCGGCCAGGGCGGCCACGGTCTCGCCGAACTGCTCGGCACGGGCCGAGTCGAGCAGGTACGCCCCGTTGAGGAGCATCAGTCCCGGCTCTGCGCTGAGACTGCGATCCTGGGGCGGATGCCGCCGGGCCGCTTCGGCACAACCGGCGAGCACGGCGTGCACCTCCTCGGCGCTGTCCAGCGCGGCCTGCTGCCGCTGCTCGCCGGCGGACAGCTCGGCGCGGCGCCGGCGCAGATAGGCCGCTCCCGCACCGGCCCGGCCGCCGCCTGCCGCCGCCGCTTGTGCGGGCGCCGCCGGTGCGCCGGGAACGGTGTACGCCTTGACGCCCCACTCCGTCCGGCCGGCGATCCTTCGCAGCACCGTGACGAAGTCGGCGCGTCGCTCGGTCAGCACGGCCCGGACCCGTGCCTCGTCGAGGTAGACGGTGCCCAGCCGGGCGGGGACGACGGGACCGAGGCGGGCGGCCGCGTCGACGACGCCGTGGTGCGCCCGCGCCACCGTCTCCAGCCAGGCCAGGTCCTCGAGGTTGCGGCGCATCGGCTCCGCGCCGAACTCGTTCAGGTCGACCGGGCTCACCACGGCCGCCAGCCCGGCGGCCTCGACGACGCGCAGTGGCCCGCCGCCGACCCCGGTGTGGCCGGCGACCGCGGCCGGATCGAGTTCGCGGGTCACGGCGTGCAGCCAGAGGCCGACGTCCTCAGTCATGGTCGTCACGCCCGGCCGCGTACCGCCGCGGGCGACGCTCGCTCACGCCGGCCTCGCCGGTCTCCGGCTCCTCGCGCCGCCGATCACCCGGGCCCAGCTCCTCGCGCCGGCGCTCGCCCGGCTCCAGCTCGCCGTGCCGCTCGGCGCCCGCCTCCAGCTGCGCCTCCCGGGAACGCGACGACAGCCACGGATCGCGCTCCCACCAGTCGATGCCCATCTGCCGGGCCGTGTCGACGGATGCGATCACCAACCGCAGCTTGAGCGTGAGCAGCTCGATGTCGAGCAGGCTGACCCGGATGTCGCCGACGATCACGATGCCCCGGTCGAGTACGCGCTCAAGAATGTCGCCGAGGTTCGCCGGCTCGTGGCCGGAGACGGCCGCGCCGCCGGGCTGCTGACCGACGATGGAGCTCGGCTGTCGCGCAATGCTCATGTCACGCCACCTCGCTGACGTCGCCCCTGCCCCGCGTGTACCGCCGGATCCGGTTGAACGCGAGCACCGTCGCGTCCGCGCCGAGCCTGGTCCGGTAGAGGCCGAGGATGTCGCCGGACGACGGGATGCGGCTGTCCTCGAGCACCTCGACCTCGACCACCCAGCCGTCGTCGTCGGCCCGTTGCAGGGACGTGACGCCCAGTGTCCGTTTTCCCGTGAGTCCCGCGATGTGCTCGAGGGCGGCCCTCGCGATGTCGATGGGCGACGGCTCCTCCCGGCGTGTCCTAGCCGGCGCTCGGGCACGCCGCCTCGGCTCGACGTATTCGTCGGTGGAGTCCACGTCGCCCTCGTACGACCCGTCGTCGTAGGCTTCTTCGTCGTAGTACTTCTCGTCGGCTCGCGCGTCGCGAGCTCTCCGCACGTCGGGCACTTGTCCGCCCCCTAATCACCTGCGCTGGCTCTCGTCGAGCCTCCGGCGCCGGACGGCCGCAGCAGCCGGCCGAGGAGCTCCTCCTCCTGCCGGTTGGCATCCTCCTCGCGGATGCGCCCGTCGGCCCGGGCCTCCTCGAGCTCCTCGATCTGGCGCCGGATCACGTTCGGGTCGTACAGCTGATGCTCGGCCTGGTCCCGCAGCACCTCCCCCAGCCAGAGGACGACGCGGACCGGCGCGAGCGGCAGGGTCAGGATCCCCGAGACCAGTCCCACGGCTACGCCTCCGGCTTGAGCGCCGTGACGAAGTCGTACGGCGCGACGGGACCCAGCAGGCGTAGCGTGGCACGGCCGTCCCAGTCCCGCGCGGCCTTCTCCACGGCCTTCACGAACTCCGCCTCGCGGGCGGTCTCCACGAGGACGGCCACGTTGGCGGCGTCGAGCTCGTGCGACGGCTCCCGCACGTTGACCCCGGCGGTGAGCGGGGTGAGCGCCTCGGTCAGCGTCCGGGTGTCCGCCTGGCGCTTGGCCTCGATCGCCTGGTTGATGATCTCGCCGATCCTGAGGCGCTCGTTGCGGGTCACGTCCTCCGGCGTGCCGCGGATCGCCTCACGCAATCGCGCCACCTCCGGATTCTCCCGGATGATCTCCCCGAGCACCGCCGCTTCGACGTAGCGGACCCGCACAACGTACTCGGCCTTGCCGTCGAGCTCCCGCAGCGCGGCGTCGAACTCGTCGTGATAGGGCGCGAGAAACTCGTCGACCACCGCAGCCTTGTCCGCCACGACCGCGCCGAAGCGGATCGGCAGCACCGGTACCTCCGCCGCGGTGGCGTCCAGGAGCCGCTCGTGGGCCAAGAGCTCGTCCGGCCGGCCGAGCGGACGCTCGACGTCGATCTCGCTCACCAGGGCGGCGACCCTATCGTGCCGCACGAGCCTCACCGGTGCCGGCGGGTCGCCCACGCCTCGGGCCTCCCGGTCCACCTCGACATCGGACGGCACGACGGCGTACACGTAGACGCCTGTTCTCGTTGTGCCTTCGGCCTCGACCGACTCAGTGGCCGCGGACATGTCACTCCTCCTCGGGCCGGCGGCCCCGCCGGGAAACCCGTTCCGGCTCCCGACGGTCACCGAGCAGGTCCTTCAACGTCTCTCCGGCGCTCTCCACGGCGCCCTCGAGGGCTCCCTTCGCCTTGCGCTTGGCGCCGCCCTGTTCCATGTCGCCGACAAGCTCGGGCAAACCCATCTTGTCGTGGGACATGTCCAGCCGGTTCACCGCCTCCGCGAAACGCAGGTACGTGTCGACGCTCGCCACCACGATGCGCGCGTCGATGGTCAGCACCTCGATGCCGACCAGCGACACCCGCACGAACGCGTCGATGACCAGTCCCTTGTCGAGAATCGTGTCGATGACATCGGCCAGCGTGCCCGAGGACGGGCGCGCCATCGCTCCGCCGCCTGCCGGTTGCACAGCCGTGGTCATGGTTCGTCACTCCTAAACTGCCGTGTGGCCGCGAGCCGGCTCATCTCGCCCGCGCTCGCGCCGGCCGCCGTCGCGGCGGCTCCTGCTCCGCCGGTTCTTCCTCAGGTTCTTCTTCCTCTTCCTCAGGCTCTTCTTCCTCAGGCTCTTCGGGTTCTTCCTCCTCCGGCGCTTCCTCGCGGGGCTCCTCTTCGCCCCGTTCCGCGCGGCCCTGCTGCTCCTGCTCCTGCTCCTCCTTGAGCGCCGTCTCGTGGTCCTTGACGACCTCGCCGTCGCGGATCTCGCCGCGCCAGCCCTCGACCTCGTCCGGGTTCAGGATCGTGCGCGTCATGACGTGCCGCCGGAAGTGCTTGAACTCCAGCCTCGCGCGGCGGCCCTGGGCCCGCCACAGGTTCCCCGTCTGCTCGAACAGGCCCTGCGGGTGGTACTCCAGCACCAGCAGGATGCGGGTCAGGTTGGGCGCCAGCTCGTGGAACGTCACCGTGCCGTCGACGCGCCCCTTCGCCGCCTTGGACCGCCACACGATGCAGTAATCCGGTATCTGCTGGACGATCGTCGCCTCCCAGTCCCGGTGCGACCACCACACCTGCGCCTTCCAGTTGCTCTTCTCGTCGGACTCCTTCTTGACGTTCTCGAGCTTCTTCATGAAGCTCGGCAGGTCCTGGAACTGCGTCCACTGGTTGTACGCGACCCGGAGCGGGACACCGACGTCGATCGTCTCGACGATGTTGGTGACCTTGCGGTTGAAGTTCTTGTTCGCGCCCTTGCCCTTGCCCCGGCCGAACAGGCCCTTGACCTTCTCCTTGATGCCGGCCAGTCCGCCGCTGAACAGCGCCGAGGCCGGGGAGCGCCCCTCGGCCATCTTCTTCGCACCGGTCACCGCCGCCACGAGGCCGGTGTTGCCGCTGCCCTGCGCGTACTCCGTCAGCCGCTCGGTGACCGAGCCGACCTTGTCACCGACCGAGGCCAGCACGCGCTCACCGGCGGCCGAGGCGAGATTGCGCAACTCGTCCAGCAGCAGCTCCGTGACCTTCTGCCCGATTCCCGTCCCCAGACGGCCGTCCGCTTTCGACGCCATGGCAGATCACCTGCCCCGCCGTCGCACGGGCGGCCGCGACTCGGCATCCGGACGCGAACGGGCGACGCCCGACGGCGCCTCGCGCTCCTCGTCGTCCGGCTCGTCGTACTCCTCGTCCCCCTCCTCGGCACGCCGCGCGGCCGGGGGCCGGCGCCGGGGCCGCTCCTCCTGCGGGTATCGCTCCTCGCTCGCCGGAGCCGGGGGACGACGCCTGGGCCGCTGCTCTTCCTCGTATTCCTCGTACTCCTCCTCGCGCGCTGCGGGACGACGCCGCGGCCGGGCCCGCTCCTCTTCCGGCTCCGCCTCGCGAGCCCGGCGCCCGGCACCGGGCCGGCGCAGCAGATCGGTACGCTCGCGAAGCCGATCGGTGACCGATTCGATCTGACCGGTGACGGCGGTCCTGGCCGCGTCCTTGCCCGCCGCCACCAGGGGGGCACCGAGCTCGGTGAGCCTGCCCAGCTCCTTGGATCCGCTGAGGGCCCGTACCCCCCGCTGCAGGATGTCGCCCGGCCCGCTGATCCGCCCGGCCGCTGCGGCGGCCGCCAGGACGAGCCCCCAACGCAACTTGTGCTGGCGCCCCAGGAGATAACCCACCCCGGCGGCGAGCAACATCTGCGTCCGGCAGTTCATGATCCCTCCCTCCGCCCCGGATCCAGCGGCCACGCCACCGTCCGGCACCCGGACAGAGGCCTCGCCGACGGCGAGCACGGACTCGTCTCCCGCATCCGTGGGTACAGAGAATCGCTCGAATCGAGCGAGGTACCCGGCGCGGCGAGCACGAAACAGATCCGCGGGAGCCAACCCGGCAAACGAGTCGGAACGGACTCGGAGCGGGCGGAGCCGGCAGGCAGGCCGCCACCGGGCGATCGAGGGGATGCGGGTCTGCTCAGGATCCGTTCAGGACAGGTCGTAGCGGTAGAGGTCGTACTTGGCCATGATGCCGGTGAGCTTGACGGTGTACTGCGGGTCGGTGGCGTAGCCGGCCCTGTGCATCTCGGCGACGAACCGGTCGGGGTCGTCGCGGTAGGCGAACGCCGTGCTGTACCGCGGGTTCGTGGCCAGCGTCGCACCGTGGTCGCGGAACGAGTCCGCCGCGCTGGCATAGACGCGGAAGGAGGCCGTCGTCGGGAAGCACTGCCCCGCCGGCGTGCACTCGCTGGTGGAGTGCGTGCGGCAGCCGATGGCGTAGGAGCCCTGCCCGTTGCACTTCATGCCGAAGAAGTTCCGGTCGAAGGTCGACAGCGCGCTGCGGCCCCAGCCCGACTCCAGGATCGCCTGGGCGATCGTGACCGACGCGGGCACGCCGTGCTCCCGCCGGCTCTGCTGCGCGCCGGGCACCGACGCGGCGATGAACTCGGCGTTGGTCATCGTGCCGTCCGGCTCGGTCGCGGCGGGCGGCGGCTCCGCCGACGGCCGCGGCCGGGTGCAGGACGGGCCCTTCGCGCGGCAGGTGAACAGGATGTCGCCACCCGGGCGGTCCAGGCCCTCGGAAACGCCCGCGCCGTCCAGGCCCTCGGAGACGCTGGCGCCGTCCAGGCCCTCGGAGACGCTGGCGCCGTCCAGGCCCTCGGAGACGCTGGCGCCGTCCAGGCC
>NZ_JBEPDB010000083.1:13038-39828 GCF_040300025.1 Dactylosporangium sp. NPDC000555
CGGAGACGCTGGCGCCGTCCAGGCCCTCGGAGACGCTGGCGCCGTCCAGGCCCTCGGAGACGCTGGCGCCGTCCAGGCCCTCGGAGACGCTGGCGACCGTGCCTGCGTCCCGGAGTGCCGGCGCCGCGGCCTCGGCGGTTCCGGCGCCGATGGCGAGCGCCGCGAGCATCCCGGCGAGCGAGGCCAGCGCGGCGGGTGCTCGTCTGATCCGGCGCGGCATGGTGGCGTGCGGCACAACGGTCTCCCCTCGGACGGCGGATGGCTTTCACCACCGTCCGTGGTGCGCGGAGCCCGCCGGGACCCGTCGCGGTGCGGTGCCGTTGCATCGACGGATGCGTCGTCGTACGGGCGAAGGGTCAAGACGCACATGTGTGGAGGCGCGACCGCATGTGGTGCGTCCGGTGCGACCCGGTGATCGGGCTCGGCGCGGGCCGGTCAGTGCGTGGCGGGGGAATCCGACGCCGTCTCGGTGCCGGACGGCGCGGATGAGGTGCTCGCGGAGTGCGACGGCGTGGCCGATGGCGAGGGAGGCGGCGAGGGCGGCGCGGACGACTCCGGCGTCGAGGTCGGAGTCGACGGCGAAGGTGAAGACGAAGGCGACGGTGAGGCCGGAGCCGACGAGGGCGAGGGCGCCGGTCCGGTCGTCCGGCTCACCGAGGGCTTCGGCGACCGGGAGGTCGGCCGCGGCACGGGCACGATCGTGGTCGCCGCGGGTTGCGACGGCACCGCGGCGGGCACGCACGCACGCGGGTCGAGCGCCGCGTCGGCGCACGGCCGGTCATCGCCCGGCGGCACCGCCGCCACCTCGGCGGGGTGGCTGAACCACGGCATACCGCCCGGCCCCACCTGGCCGAGGGCCGCCACGGCGCCCAGCAGCAACGCCGCCGCGCCGGCCGAGGCGACGGCCGCGCGAACGGTCCACCGCATGCGGCCGCGGGCGCGGGTGCGGGGCCGCCCGCGGAGCGCCACGGTCGCGGCGGCCCGCGTCTCGACGCCGGCGGTGAGGAAGGCCGGCAGGTCCACGGCGGCGCCGGCGATCCTGGCGAGCGTCAGGGCCGCCTCGTCGCTGGACGGCCGCAGCGCCGGCTCCGGGCTCAGGCACCGGCTCGCGACCGCCGCCAGTTCGTCGCAGGGCTGGTGGCCGGGACGGTCGTCGAAGCACGCGGCCAGCAGCGCGCCGAGCGCCCGCACGTCGGCGGACGCGCCGTCGGGGTCGTCCAGCATGTCGCCGGCGAACCCGACGACCTTCGCGCCGACGTCGGTGAGCACGACCTTGGCGGGACCGAGCGTCCCGTGGCTCACCCATCGGCCGTGCGCCTCCGCGAGCGCGGCGGCGACCTCGGCGCCGATGCGCGCCGTCTCCGGCGGGTCCAGCGGGCCCGCCGCGAGCCGCGCGGCGAGGGACGGCCCGTCGGCCAGCTCCATCACCACGAACGGCGTCGCGCCCCGCTGCGGCAGCTCGGCGACACCGACGTCGTAGACCGCGGCGACGTTGGGATGCGTCAGCCGCGCGGCGGTCCGCCCGGCGGCCAGGAACCGCTCCGCGCGCTCGGGGCGGTCCGGACGCAGCAGCCGGACCGCGACGGGTCGCCGCAGCAGCGCGTCATAGCCGCGCCAGACCTCCGCCGTGGCGCCGTTGCCAACAAGGCGGTCCAAGCGGTACCGGCCTTCCAGCTCCATGTCGCCTGCGGTGTCCTTGTCCATGCCGGGGGAGAATTCGCGAACCGCTTCGAGTATGCCCGCTTCCGGCGCCCGCCGCAGGCCAGCCGGCGCACTGTTGTCAGAGTGCAATAATTCGCCGCACCATCGGCGCGAATGTGACGGTCCCGTGTCATTGGGCGGGCCGCCAGAAACGGGTCTGGTCTTCGGAGAACGCCCATGGGTACCGTGCGGATCCGACGACCGCCGGCCATGACGGGAGACTGCAGCGGTGCCGAGGTTCGCGCGACGCTACCGGCTGGTGAGCCAGGCAGGCTCGGGCGGCATGGCGGAGGTGTGGCGCGCCGTCGACACCCGGTTGGACCGCACCGTCGCGATCAAGCTGCTGCTGCCCGAGCTCGCCGGATCGGCCCGGGCCCGCGACCGGGCCGTCGCCGAGGCGCGCGCGGTCGCCCGGATCAACCATCCGAACGTCGCCGCCGTGTTCGACGCCGGCCACCGCCCGCGCGGGCTGCGCCGGCCGGCGCCGTATCTGGTGATGGAGTACGTCGAAGGCGAGACCCTCGACCACCGTCTCGCCGGCTCCGCCGCGCTGGACTGGCGCGACGCGGTGCGCATCGCCGTCCAGGTCGCCGACGCCCTCTCGGCCGCCCACCTGCAACGCGTGGTGCACCGCGACATCAAGCCCGGCAACATCATGCTGACCCCGTCGCACGTGAAGGTGGTCGACTTCGGACTCTCATGGATCGTCGGCGCAGCCGGCCGAACCGGCCCGGAGAGCATGCTGCTGGGCACGCCCGAGTACATGGCGCCCGAGCAGTTGCGGGGCGAGCCCGTGACGGCGGCGGCCGACATGTACGCGTTCGGTGTCGTGCTGTTCCAGATGCTGACCGGCGCGCTGCCCTGGGCCGAGGCGGCCCGGCACGACCTGGTCCGGCAGCGCCGGGCCGCCTCGGTCCAGGGCCCGGTGCGCCTGCCGCCGGCCGCCGGGGTGCCGGCCGAGATCGCCGCCCTGGTCGACGGCTGCCTCGCCGACGAGGCCGACCGGCGGCCGTCCAGCCGTCACGCGGCCGGCGTGCTGCGCTCGGCGCTGGCGACGCATGCGGGCGAGGCGCGGGCCGGACTGCCGGCCTGGGAGGTCGCCGTCCCCGGGCCGCACACCCAGCCGCGGGGGCCCGAGCGCCCCCGGTACCCGTGCGTGGTTCCCTGGCAGACCCGGCCGAGCGGGACGGACCGGCGGTCGCGGCGCCGGGCCGTGCTGGTGGCCGTGGTGGCGGCGCTCGTGGCCGCGGGCGGATGGACGCGTCCGTTGTGGACGACGCCCGCCGCGACCGCGAGCGGCGAGCAGCCCGCCGCCGCGCAGGACTGCGTCGTGAAGTACATCGGGCATCGCACGGGAACGACCTTCGCCGCCCACCTGTCGATCGTCGGCGCCACGCAGCGGCCGTGGGTGCTGCGCTTCCGGGTTCCCCCGGGGCAGCTGGTCACGCAGGCACCCGGCACGAGCTGGAGCCAATCAGGCGCCGAGGTGACGCTGAGCGGCGACGGGCCGCTCGCCGCCGGGGCGCCGGCCAAAGTCGAGCTGCGCGGCGCGATCGACCGGGCCGACACCGGGTTTCCGACCGGCTTCCGCCTCGACGGGGCGTCCTGCCAGCGCGTCGTGTCGATCTTCGCGGCCGAACCGGCGGAGCGCTGACGCGGATGCGACGATGGAGCGATGTCCGAAGCCGAGGCCGAGCCGCTCGTGGGTGCCCTCCTCGCGGTGAGCCGCACGATGGTGGCCCTCACCGCCCGCAGTCTCGCGGAGCTCGACGTCGACGTCACGCTGCCGCAGTATCGGGCCCTGGTGCTGCTGGCGACCGGCCCGCGGCGCAGCGCGGAGCTGGCACAGGAGCTGGGCGTGGCCGCCTCGACGCTGACCCGCATGTGCGACCGGCTCTGCCAGAAGGGCATGGTGCGGCGCTTTCAGCGGGACGGCAACCGCCGCACTGTCTGGCTGGGACTCACCGCGGCCGGGCGCGCGACGGTCGGCGCGGTCATGCTGGCACGGCAGGCCGAGCTGCGCCGGATCGTCCGGGAGAGCGGGCTCGTCGCGTCGGGACGGACCCTCGACCTGCTGCAGCGATTCGTGCAGGCCGGTGGCGAGCTTCCCGACGACGAGTGGTGGCGTTGCTGGCAGCACTCGGCCGAGGAAGCCGCGCGGCTCAGCGTCGGCTGACGGCGCTCGATCGGTCGCCGCGCAGGTATTCCAGCGCCGAGACCTGGTCGGCGTGGACCGGCAGGACGTCGTGCAGGCACAGCATGCGCAGCGCGCCGGACAAGCCGGGGCCGGCCCCGACCAGGCAGGTCCGGCCGCTGCTGCCGGCCGTGCGACGGGCCGAGCGGACCAGGACGTCGACCGTCGCCGAGCTGAGGCGCTGGACCCGGCTCACGTCGACCATCAGGTGCGGTGTCCGCCCGGGCTCGCCGCTGAGCAGGTCCCAGAGCCGGGCGTCGTCGACGGGGAGCAGATCGCCGCGCAGGTAGATGGCGCGGACGTCGGACAGCACCTGGATCACCATGCGCTGCGACGACCGCCCCGCCGGCGTCACCGACGGCCGGTCGAGCGACCGGGCGCCGATGTGCGCCAGCGCCGTCGCGGGCACGCACCGGCCGCACGTGTGCGGGCCGATCGCCAGGTCGCTGCCCCGCCAGCCGTCCTGGCTGAACAGGCCCCAGGCGAGCGCCCAGTCCGGCAGCGACGCGGCCAGGTTGCCCACCGTCCGGCCGCAGCCGTCGCAGACGAGGCTGAAGTCGGTGCCGTCGAGGCTCAGCAGCGCGGTCATGGCAGCTACCTCAGCCGTCGACCGCGTACGCCGACCGCACCGTGCACTTCGGGCAGCCGTGCGGTCCCTGCCGCGATCGTTCGCCGACCCAGCCGTGCCGCCTGACGAGGCTCCAGGCGAGCTCCCAGTTGTGCAGGTTGGCCCCGAGCCGATCGATCGTCGTCCCGCAGCCGTCGCACACGAGGCTGAAGTCCGTGCCGTCGGGTTCGTGCAACACCGTCATACCTCAGACCCCCAGTCCGTCCGTCGGTCCGATCGGTTGCCATCCATCGTTGTCTCGGTGCCGTGACGAGATCTTGGCAGCGCCATGACGGTTCGACGACAAAAGCGCGCCACCCGGCCGGCGGTGGCCAGGCATGGACAACGGTCGCGATCGCCGTGCCCGGGCCCGCCGCGACGGGTCGGCGGCGCGGCAGACTGGGGCGGTGGGGGTGGATCCGGCCCGGTACGGCGCCGTCGTGATCGGGGCCTCCCTCGGCGGCGGGGAGGCGCTGCAGGTGCTGCTCGGCGGCGTGCGGACCGAGCTGCCGGTGCCGGTCGTCGTGGCACAGCACCTCGCCCCGGCGCCCAGCCGCCTGGACGCCATCCTGTCCCGGGTCTCGCGGCATCCGGTCGGCTGGGCGCACGACGGCGAGGTCGCCGCGCCCGGCCGGGTGTACCTGTGCCCGGGCCGCACGCTGGTGCGGCTGGAGCCCGACGGCACGATGACGGTGCGCGCGTCGATGCGCGGCTCGTCCTACGGGCTGGTCGACGAGCTGTTCGGCTCCGCGGCGGACGCGCTCGGGCCGCACGTCCTGGCCCTGGTGCTCACCGGCCTCGGCCACGACGGCGCGGCCGGCGCGCGGGCGGTGAAGCGGGCCGGTGGGACCGTGATCGTGCAGGACGAGGCCACCGCGACCGCGTTCGGGATGCCGGCCGCTGTCGCCGCCGCGGGCGACGCCGACCTGGTTCTGCCGCTCGGGGAGCTGCCCGGGCTGCTCGACCGGGTGATCGGCGCCGGGCGGCCGGTGCCCACGCCGGCGGTGCGGGCCGCCGAGGCGGTGTTCGCGGCCGGCGGCGAGGCCGGCGCGCTGATGGCCGCCACCGACTGGGGCTCGACCGGCCTGGGCCCGGTCGAGCGGTGGCCGCCGGCGCTGCGCCACACGCTCGCCGCGGCGCTGGCGCACCCGGTGCCGATGTGCGTCATGTGGGGCCCGGACCTGCTGCAGCTGTACAACGACGCGTACCGCCGCCTCATCGGCGAGCGCCACCCGGCCGCGCTGGGCCGGCCGGCCGCGCAGTCGTGGCCCGGGGCGGTCGACGTCCTCGGGTCCGCGCTGCGCCGGGTCAGCGAGGCCGGCGAGGCCGTGCGGTACGACGACCACCCGCTCGTGATGGACCGGGCCGGCTTCGCCGAGGAGGTGTTCGCGACCATCGCGTGCGGCCCGGTGCGCGACGCCGGCGCGGTCGCTGGGGTGCTGGTCACGCTCGTCGAGACCACCGAGCGGGTGCGCGCCGCGCGGCGCCTGGCCACGCTGCACCGGCTGGCCACCGTCCCCGCCGCCGAGGATGGCCCCGCCACGGATCGGGCCACCTGCCGGCGGCTCGTCGACGTTCTCGCCGCCAACCCGAACGACGTGCCCTTCGCGATCCTGTACCTCGTCGACGGGCCGACGGGCACCGCGCACTTGGCCGCCGGCACCGGCCTGGCGGCCGGGAGCCCCGCGCTGGACCCGCTCGTCACGCCGGAGCGGCCGGCGGCGTGGCCGCTGCAGGCCACCGTGCGCGAGGCCGTCACGCAGATCGTCGACGACCTGCCCGGCCGGTTCCCCGGCCTGGCCGCGGGCCCGTGGCCGCAGCCGCCGCACACCGCCCTGATCCTGCCCGCCGGGCCGACGCGCGACGGCACCCCCGCCGCCGTGCTGGTCGCCGGCGCCGACTCGCACGCGCCGCTGGACGCCGCGTACCGCCGGTTCTTCGATCTGCTCGCCGAGCATGCCGGTGCCACGCTCGCCGCGGCCCGCGCGCTCCTCGACGGCCGGCAGCGGCTCGCGGCGCAGGCCGCGCTCAGCCGCACGAGCACCGAGTTCCTCGCCGACGTCGGCCACGCGTTGCGCACTCCGCTGACGCCGTTGCTGCTCGCGCTGGAGCGCCAGCTCGCGGAGGTGCCGCCCGAGCGGCTCGAGAACCCCCGCATCGCCCACCGCAACGCGCTGCGCCTGCTGCGGCTCGTCGACGGCCTGCTCGCCCTCTACGAGCCCGCCCCGGCGATCGAGCGCGTCGACGACCTCGCGGCCCGCACCGCCGAGCTGGCCGCCGGGTTCCGCCCCGCCGTCGAGCGCGCCGGCCTGCGGTACGTCGTCGACTGCCATCCGCCGGGCCGGGCCGTCCACCTCGACGCGCACATGTGGGAGACGGTGCTGCTCAACCTGCTGTCCAACGCCCTCAGGCACACGTTCACCGGCGGCATAACCGTCCGGCTGCGCGGCCGGCCCCGGCACGTGGAGCTGACCGTCGCCGACACGGGCGTGGGCATCGACCCGGCCGAGATCCCGAAGCTGTTCACCCGCTTCCACCGCGTCCACGGCGCGCGGTCGCGCGGCCACGAGGGCTCCGGTCTCGGCCTGGCGCTGGCCGGCCGGCTCGTGCGCCGGTACCGGGGCAGCATCCGGGTGCACAGCGAGCCCGGCCGGGGCGCCACGTTCACCGTGTGGATCCCGTACACCCAGCCGTCGCGGCGCACCGCCCGCGTCGCCGACCCGCGGGAGCGCGCCGAGACCTCCGCGCGCGTCCGGCGCGCCTTCACCGAGGGGGCCGAGTGCCGGCCCGACGGCGGCGAGGCGGCGTCACCGACCTGACCGAAGCCCGCCGGCGGCTTCGGGGGCGAAAGCGCTCTCAAAACAAAACAGCAGTTCAGAGCGGTATTTGAGAGCGCTCTCTCAATCTTGGCATTGACAATGCTCACCGCTGTTGAGCATCATTCGCAAGGACCCCGTAAGACCGCCACTCTCATCACGGAGTCCAATCCATGCGTCTTGCCCGAGGCCGGCCCGTCACAGCCGGCGCGATCGCCGTCGCGGTGGTCGCCACCGCCCTGACCTTCCTGACCCTCTCCAGCGCCGAGGCAGCCGCCCTCGGCTCCGGCAGCTACGCCACCACCCGGCCGGCCGGCACCACCGGACCGACGGGCTGCGGCAACATCGCCACCAACCCGCGCCAGTACGTCACCGCCAACGCGCCGACCGGCGCCGTGCCGACCAACGACTGGTGGTCGTCGCTGCTGTTCAAGCGCACCGACTGCGCGTACTCCGTGCCGCTGCACGCGCACCCGATGGCGTTCCAGCCCGCAGCCAACGGGCTCGGCGTCTCGTACACCACCGAAGCCGCGATCTCCGGCACCGCCACCGGCCCCGGCGAGTACCACTTCCCGTACACCACCGAGTTCACCCTCGGCGTGACCGGGCTGAACGCACCGAACACGCTGGTCGACGGCTGGACCGACTGGACCGTCACGCCGTCGTGGTCCGACGGGGCCCGCACCCTCAAGACCACGATCGGCCACGGCCTGCCGTTCGTGTACGCGCGCACCACCGGCGGCAACGCCCAGCTCACCTTCGCCGGCGCGCCCAACGTCTGGTCCAACAGCGGCAACCGGGTCGGCTTCACCGTGCGCGGCCACGACTACGTGGCGTACGCGCCGAGCGGCGCCACCTGGACCGTCGGCGGCACCGCGATCACCTCGGCGCTCGCCGGGCGCGACTACTTCTCCGTCGCGCTGCTGCCGACCACCCCGTCGACCTCGGCCGCCGACCGGACCGCCCTGGCGAACACCTACGGGCAGTACGCGCACAACCACGTCACCGGGACCCGCGTCTCGTGGGGCTACAACCAGTCGGCGAGCACGGTGAACGCGACCTACACGTTCACCACGACGGCCCGCGAGGGCAGCGGCTCCGGCACCGTCGTCGCGTTGTACCCGCACCAGTGGAAGAACCTCAGCGGCGCCACGCCGATCGCGCAGGGCTACGTCTCCCCGCGCGGGACGATGAAGGTCCTCACCGGGACCGGCGCGTTCACGACGACCACGAAGTTCCAGGGTGTACTGCCGGAGATCCCCGCCGTCGCCGACTCCTCCGGCGCCGATCTGAACACCGTCGGCGGCTACCTCGACCAGGTCGCCACCGGCGATCCCCTGGCGGCCTTCGGCAACGACACGTACTGGACCGGCAAGGGCCTGGGCCGCGCCGCCCGCGCCGCCGAGCTCGCCGACCAGCTCGGCCGCACCGCCCAGCGCGACGCGCTGCTGGCCGCGATCCGCACCCGGCTCACCGACTGGTTCACCGCCAGCCCCGGCAAGACGGCCCGGCTGTTCGCGTACGACCAGAACTGGGGCACGCTCATCGGGTACCCGGCCTCGTACGGCTCCGACGGCGAGCTCAACGACCACCACTTCCACTACGGCTACTACATCGCCGCCGCCGCGACCCTGGCGAAGTTCGACCCGGCATGGGCCGCGACGTCCGCCTACGGCGGCATGGTCAACCTGCTCATCCGCGACGCCAACAGCCCGGACCGCAACGACCCGATGTTCCCGTTCCTGCGGGACTTCGACATCTACGCCGGGCACGACTGGGCGTCCGGCCACGGCTCGTTCGCCGCCGGCAACAACCAGGAGTCCTCGTCGGAGGGCATGAACTTCGCCAACGCCCTGATCCAGTGGGGTATCGCCACCGGCAACACCGCAGTCCGCGACGCCGGCCTGTACATCTACACCACCCAGGCGCAGGCGATCCAGGAGTACTGGCTGAACTCGTCGAACCAGAACTACCCGTCCGCGTTCGGGCACCGCACCGTCGGCATGGTCTGGGGTGACGGCGGCGCCTACGCCACCTGGTTCAGCGGCGAGCCCGAGATGATCCAGGGCATCAACATGCTGCCGATCACCGGCGGCTCGTTCTACCTCGGATACCAGCCGGCCTACGTGACCGTCAACTGGAACGAGATGGTGACGAACAACGGCGGGCCGCCGACGGTCTGGCAGGACGTGCTGTGGTCGTTCCTCGCGCTCGGCAACGGCGACCAGGCTCTGGCGAACCTGCGGGCCAACCCGGGGTACACCCCGGAGGAAGGGGAAAGCCGCGCGCACACCTTCCACTGGATCCGCAACCTCGCCGCGCTGGGCCAGGTCGACACCTCCGTCACCGCGAACACGCCGCTCTACTCGGTGTTCACGAAGAACGGCGCCCGCACGTACGCGGCGACCAACCTGAGCGGCGCGCCGATCACCGTCACCTTCTCCGACGGCCGCACGCTCACCGTGCCCGCCGGGAAGACCGCGACGACCGGGGCGTACACCTGGGTCGGTGGCAACGGCACGAGCACCCCGCCGGCGTCCCAGCCCCCGTCCTCACCGCCGCCCTCGTCCCGGCCGCCGTCGTCGCCGCCTCCGTCGAACCCGCCGCCGGCCGGCTCGAACCTGTTCTACCTGCGCGGCGGGCCGGCGCTGTCCACCTCGGCCGGTGCCGGGGCCACCACCCAGACGGTCACCGCCGCGAACGGCAACTGGGACGGCAACCCGCACAACCCCGTCACCTACCGGACCTGCGGCATCACCGGTGCGCTGAACGGCGCTCAGACGCAGTTCACGCTCCACGTCGACGCCGGAACCGCGGTCGGCCAGGGCATCCAGGCCCGCGTGTCGTACGACTTCACCGGCGGCGGCACGTACGGCCGGGTCGAGACCTACCAGTACTTCGCCACCGACCCGGTCGTCGGCACCGAGCAGTACACCCAGGCGGCCCAGCTCGCCTCGTCGACCGGCACCCTGTCGGCGATGAACCGCGGCTGCGTCCGGCTCGAGGTGTGGAACGCCATCGGCAACGCTCCGACCACGGTCCGGATCGACGCCACGGCGGGCGACGGCCGCCAGTCCACGCTCACCATCCCGTACACCGTCAGTTAGCAATCCGCCCCGGCGGGGCCGCGTTCGCGCTGCCCCGCCGGAACGCGCTGGGCGGCTCAGCGGCTCAGCGGCTCAGACGGACAGCAACCGGTCGAGCAGCTCGTGGTATCGCAGCACCGTGTCCCGCATGCCCTCGGTGCTGTCCGACGCGCGAGCGCCGACGCGTTCGAGCTGCTCCTCGCGATCGTGGACACTGGCGGCCAGGGCCTGCACGGCATCGTCCATCAGTTGCCGCGCCCCGGTGACGCTGCCCGGCGGGTCCTCGACGAAGTGCGTCTGCAGCTGGTGCCAGCGCTGCCGGAACTCATCGGCCTTGGCCGGGTCCCAGATCCTCGGCTCGCCCCCCAGGGCCGGTTCCTGCGCCGCGGGCGCCGCGGGCGGTGGCGGTGGCGGTGGCGGTGTACCCCCGGGTGTCGGCGGCCGGGGCGGCGGCGGTGGGGGCGTCTGGGACGGCGTCGCGGCTTCGGACGGCCGCGGTGCCGAGTCGGGCTGGCCGGGCTGCCTGGGTCCGGCCGGATCGGTCGAGTGGTCGTCACGCATCGCGATCCCGCCTTTCGTGCTACTCCGTGTTTCCTGCGCGGTGCATCAGCCGTGCCCCGGCGCCGGCCGGCCGCCCGGCGGCTCGCCGAGCAGTTCCGCGAACAGCACGCGGTAGTGCATCAGCGCCTGGCGGAGCTGCTCCGTCGACGCCTGCCCGCGCTCGTTCACCTTGTTGATCTCGTGTGCGTCGCGGTAGTGGTCGAGCGTCTCGGCGTGCTCCACGCTGAGGTCCTGGACGCGGGCGTCGAAGTCCTCGACGGGGTACCCGCGCTCGGCCATCACCTTCGTCACGAGCGCGTCGGCCTCACGGGTCGCGGCCTCCGGCTCCTCGACGAAGTGCGCCTGCGTGCGCGCCCACTGCTCGGCGTACCGCCGCCGCTCCCACGGAGCGAGCTCTTTGAGCTCCAGGCCGGCATGGCGGCGCTCGCGGTCCTGCAGCTCGCGTTCGGCCGCACGCCGGCTGGGCTGCTCGGCGACCGCCCGGTCGTACTCGGGTCCGAACCGGCGCCGCAGCGCCTTGGTGCGACGGTGCCGGCCGAGCGCCATCGTCGCGAGACCGGCGATCACCAGTACGACCACGATGATGGCAATGATCAGGGCCACGGTCGAGGACATCGCAAATCCCTTCGGGTTGGCCAGGAAAGACGCTAGCGCGCACCGGCTGCGGCCGACCTCACCCCGGGCGGGGCCTCCGGCATCACAGTCCGGTGCGGTGTTTCGTCGTACCGGTGAGGGAAGAGCTGACCGAGGGAGAGTCCGCCACCGCGGCGCTCCACCCGGTCGAGGGCCGCGAGCGGGTCGCGTGCGTCCTGATGGAGATCGCGTGCGGCCTGGTGGAGATCGCCACCAAGGCGCCCGGCCTGACGATCCTGGAGCGTACGGTCAACGGTCAGCCCAGCCTGGTCATGCGGCAGGACGGCGTCACCGTGACGGTGATGGCCTTCGACATCGCGGGCGACCGGATCACGGCCCGGGACCCGGGGCGGCTGATTGCCGGGTTCCTGACCGGAAGGCCGCATCCAGGGGAAGGTCGGTGATTGCCGTGCACGTCACCATTCGAGGCGATTTTTGTGGGTAAGCCTAGCTCGCGCTACTTTCGCCGGATGCGACGGCGACATCTCCTCACCCTGGCGGCCGCGGGCGCGGTCGCCGGCTATGCCCGCGCAGCCGCACCGAAGCCGGCGAGCGGCGCGGCGGCCGTCGGGGCGCCCGGCGGCGGCGCCTCGACGGGCCCCGCGGGGCTGGTGTTCCCGGAGGACTTCGGCTGGGGGGCGGCGACGTCGGCGTACCAGATCGAGGGCGCGGTGCGCGACGACGGCCGCGGGCCGTCGGTGTGGGACGTGTTCAGCCACGAGCCGGGCCGCATCCGCGACGGGGACACCGGCGACGTGGCCGCCGACCACTACCACCGGTTCGACGAGGACCTCGACCTCATGCGGGACCTCGGCCTGAGGTCGTACCGGTTCTCGGTCTCCTGGCCGCGGGTGCTGCCGACCGGCTGGGGCGCGGTCAACGCCAAGGGCCTCGACTTCTACCGCAGGCTCGTCGACGGCCTGCTCGCCCGCGGGATCGCGCCGGTGGCCACCCTGTTCCACTGGGACACCCCGCAGGCGCTGCAGGAGCTCGGCGGCTGGGAGAACCGCGACTGCGCGCAGTGGTTCGCCGACTACGCGCACACGATGTTCACCGCGCTCGGGGACAGGGTGCCGACCTGGCTGACGCTCAACGAGCCGAAGACCGTCGTCGACGTCGGCTACACGGCCGGCACGCACGCCCCCGGCAAGCGGGACCGGCAGCTGGCCAACGTCGTCGGCCACCATCTGCTGCTCGGGCACGGGCTGGCTGTGCGGGCACTGCGCGGTACCAACGCCAAAGGCCGCATCGGCGCGGCGCTGAGCCTGTCGCCCACCTACCCCGCCGACGACTCGGCGGCGGCACGCCGCCAGGCGACGATCGCCGACGGCGAGGAGAACCGGCGCTGGCTCGATCCGGTGCTGCTGGGGCGGTACCCGCAGGACTGGCTGGCCACGCAGCCGGCCGACGCGCCGATCCGCGCGGCGATCAAGGACGGCGACCTGGCCGTCATCAGCGCGCACAGCGACCTGCTCGGGGTGAACTACTACGGCACCACCCACGTGACCGGCACCGGGAGGCGGGTCATGCTGCACCCGACGTCGCAGGCGACGTGGCAGGAGATCGACCCCAACGGGCTGTACGACCTGCTCACCCGCATCAAGCGCGACTACGGCGACATCCCGCTGACCATCACGGAGAACGGGATGGCGACGAGGAACGCGATGCGGGACCAGGACCGCATCACGTTCCTGCGCGACCACCTGGCCGCCGCCCACCGGGCCATCGAGGCGGACGTGAAGCTGGAGAGCTACCACCTCTGGTCGCTGATGGACAACTTCGAGTGGGCCGAGGGCTACACGCAGCGCTGGGGCATCGTCAATGTCGACTTCGCCACCCAACGCCGGACCCGCAAGGCGAGCGCCGACTGGTATAGGACCGTGATCGCCCGCAACGGGATCTGACCGCCCGGCGAGCGAGCCGGGCACGACAGTACACATCGACGGCGGCGACATGTTGAGATGCTGGGGTGACCGAAGAGACCGTACCCCGCCAGCGCACCCCCTCGTCCGACGCGCTCACGTCAAGAATGTCGCGGGTGGCGCGATGGTCCGCGAGAGTCTCGCAGTCACGGGCCTTCGAGGTGGCGATCGTCGTCGTCATCGGCGCGAACGCGCTCGTGCTCGGCATCGAGACCTACCCGGACCTCGGCACGGCCGATCTGCTGCTGGGCTCGCTGGAGTGGTGCTTCCGGCTCGTCTTCTTCGCCGAGATCGCGATCCGGATCCTGGCGTACGGCCGCCGGCCCCAGGACTTCTTCAAACAGGGCTGGAACGTCTTCGATTTCATCGTCATCGCCGCCGTGTTCATCCCCGGCCTGCACGGCGACCCCGCTGCCCTGCGGGTGATCCGCATCGCCCGGGTGGTGCGGCTGGTGCGCTTCTCCCCCGGGCTGCGCACCATCGTCGCCGCCCTGCTGCGCAGCCTGCCCGGGGTCGGCGGCTTCCTCGCGCTGGCCCTGGTGACCTTCTACGTATACGGGATGGCCGGCTGGCTGATCTTCGGTAAGACCTACCCGGCGGAGTACGGCACCATCGGCCGGGCCGTGCTGACCCTGTTCGTGCTGCTCTCGCTCGAGACGCTGCCGGAGCTGATCGAGCAGGGCATGGCGATGTCGTCCTGGACGCTGGTGTACTACGTCAGCTACGTGCTCATCACCGTGAACCTGCTGGTGAACATCCTGATCGCGGTCATCGTCAACTCGATGGAGGAGGCCCGCCGGCTGGAGATGACCCAGGGGCTGGCCGCCGACTTCGACGAGGACGGCGACGGCGTGCCGGACGAGATCGACCGGATCGTGATCAGCCGGCGCCTGGACGATCTGCGGACGCTGCTGGTCGAGCTGGAACGGGACCTGCGCATCGACCGCGACGAGGGCCGCCCGAGAGCGGCCCCCGATCGCTGACGGATGCCGAGGTCGTAGCGATTTCAGCCCTGCCGCAGCGCGGGCAGCGGGATCGGGATCTGATATGCGGTGGCACCGGCGCCGACGCCGCCCTCGCAGCTGTTGGGCGGCGCGGTGCCGACGCCCCTGGTCGACGGCAGCTCCGCGGCCCAGAACATGTACCCGAGCATGCCGGCCGACTGCACGAACGAGCCGGTCGAGCGCTGCACCGAGTTGGCGAAGTCGGTGCACTCGGGCCGGACCTTGCTGCCCTCGGCGATGTACAGGCTGCCGGTGAACTTCGCGGGTGCCAGCGGCGGGACCGGCGGCGAGTACTGCGGCTTGCCGTCGATGTGCTCCTGCCAGCTCGTGGTCACGGCGCTGGCCGACGGCTGCTTGGACGGCACCATCGCGTTGGCGTAGTCGAGCACGGGCACGTCCGTGCGCAGCCAGTCGGCCGTCGCCTTGCGGTTGATGTCGATCAGCCAGCGGGCGCCCGCGGCGACGTCGATGGTGAGCCGGGCGGCCGGGTTGGCGCCGGTCGCGTCGTAGGGCAGGGCCGCGCGGTAGGTGTTGATGAACGTCTGCAGGCCGGCGAGGTTCGGCGACGAGTTCTGCTCGTAGTCGATCTCGATGCCGACGCCGAGGCGCTGGGCCACCGCGACGGCGTTGCGCGCCAGTTGTGCCGGGTTCTCGGTCAGGGCGCTGTCCCAGGCGCCGGTGTACGTGATCCCCCCGATCGACAGCATGACCCGTACGCCACGGCTGGTGAAGTAGTTGACGATGTCCGGCGTGATGCCCTTCGGCACGCCGGCGCTGGTGGTGGCGTCGTCGGTGAGATGCAGCAGCTTGGCCGGCTGCAGGAAGCTCAGGACGACCAGATTGACGGAGGGCCGGCCGTCGCCGCGGTCGATGAGCCAGTGGTTGCGGCTGTCGAACTCGCTGACGGTGCGGACCGTGCCCCAGATGCAGGCGTCGTTGCCACAGTGCCAGGCGCCGTACACCTGGATGGGGCCGCTCGCCGCGGAGGCGGGTGCGGCCGGCGCCACGATGAGCGCCGCGAACAACAGGACAACTGCCAAGACTCGACGCATAGGGTGCTCCCTCGACCACGAGCCGTTAATTGGAAAGGACGTTAACGGTTTGATCAAGGACTGTCACCGTACTGTGAAATCCACCCCAAACCCGTAATGCGCGAGCGAGGCGCATCGCTTCTTATGGATGGGTGGCCGTCCGATATCGGGCGTCAGGCGCGCCGGACTCCGACTCTGCCCCGCAGGGCCCGGTCGGTCATCCGGGCGAGGGCGTCGCTCATGGCGACGCCGACGGCCGCGACGCCCAGTCCGAGCAGGAACGCCCGCAGATTCCTATCACGCATCGCCGCTCGCCTCCCGCCGGCCCGGGCCCGTTCGCCCCGGCGCCAATCACGACGATGCCGCCGGGGCCGTGGCAACGGTCGAGGCCGTGGGCCCGAACCGGCGGGCCGAACGTCCCGGACGGCCGGACGCCCGAGGCGCACGTCACCGGCCGGCAAGGCGCACGTCACCGGCCGGCGAGGCGCACGTCACCGGCCGGCGAGGCGCGCCAGGAGCCGGTGGATGTGGCGGCGCGCGCCGACCAGCGCGGCGCGGCGGCGGGCCAGGCCCGGCGTCGTCGTCGGCGCCGGCACGGTGGCCGCCTCGTCGGCGGTGCGCAGCATGAGGTTGACCAGGAACGGCTCGGCGATGTCGGCTTCGTGGACCCGGCGGTCGATGTGGTGCCCGACCTGCGCGTCGGGGGCGGCGAGCAGCAGCGCGGCGAGGTCGAATCCGGCCAGGTAGAGCCCGGCGTCGGCGAAGTCGGTCAGTGCGAGCCGCCGGGACGGCAGCTGGACGACGCTGCGCGGGGTGAGGTTGCCGTGGGCGAACGTCCGGTCGGCCCGGCAGCGGCTCAGCAGATCCCGCAGGCGGCGGGCGTCGGCGGCGCAGAGGTGGCCGCCCTGCTCGTGCCGGGCGATCCAGGCGTCGTAGTCGACGGCCCAGGCGTCGACCTCCGCGGGGGCGGGCCGCCAGGCGGACAGCAGCGCCGCGGCGTGGATCAGGCGGGCCCAGGGGGCGCGGTCGGTGACCGGCGGATCGTCCGGACCGCCCTGCAGCGGTTCGCCAACGGCCCGGCTGACGACCAGCGTCCGGTCGTCGTGCCAGCGGTGCTCGTCGGCGAGGACCAGCGGCCGGCTGCGCCGGAAGGCCTGGGCGACCTCGCACCGGCGGCGGAACCGGCGCACGGCGGCCGGGTCGTCGGCGGTACGGATGATCATCGCCGCGGACTCGCCGTGCCAGCGCCCGGACAGCACCGCGTCCGCGCCGTCGGCGCGCAGCGGCTGCCGGCGATCCAGCGTGGCGCCCGCCGGGAGCCGCCGCGGCGTCCACAGGTCGCCCCGGGTCACCGGCGGCGGGGGCGGGCAGCGCGCCGCCGGGGCGGGGCGGTGGCCCGGCGCCGGCTCGGGCGGCGCCGGGCCCGCGCTCAACGCGAGCAGCTTGCGGTCGCAGCGCGCGGCGATGCGGTCGAGGGTGGCGAGTTCCTGCGCGGTCCACGCCCGCGGCCGCGAGTCGATCGCGGCCAAGGCACCCAGCACGTGGCCGCCGCGACCACGGACCGGGACGCCGGCGAACGCGGTGACACCGAGGTTGCGGATCGCGTCGCTGCTGTGCAGGACCGGGTCGCGGCGCGCGTCGGCGATCGCGAGCCGGGCCCGCGAGCCCACGACGTACTGGCAGATCGAGTGGGTCAGCGGCGTCTCGCGCCGGTGCTCGCAGAGCTCGGGCAGGCCGGCCGCGCCGGGCAGGATCTGGCGGGTGCGCTCGACGAGCACGACGAGGACGATCGGCACCCCCAGGAGGCGGCGGGCGTAGGCCACGATGTGATCGAACCACGGGTGCGGGACAGCGCCGAGCCCGGTCGCGGCCACCGCATGCAGCCGAGCCACGTCGTGGACCGCGGTGGCGGTACTCAGCACGTCGATCACGACTACTCCGGTGCGGATCGCGATGGTCAGCTTGAGGCTCTCATGCTGGTGTATCTCCCTGACGTTCGCACTGTCATCCGCCGCCCGGCCACGATTCGGCACATTCGGTGCCGTCGGAGCGCGGCACCCGGGGCGGGAAAATCCGTAGCCGGAACGCATCAATCGATCGGACAGATATCGATAGCCGTACGGACCGTCGCCGCATCACCGTTCCGACAGGATTCCACGCGATCGGCGCAACCGATGGACAGACCGTCGCGCCGTGTTGCATGGTCGCCTTGACGACCTGTAGCCATGTGGTCGCAGCCGGGCGTAGCCGTGGCGGATCGTTGGCGAGGTTGGGAGACCGACGCGATGGACCGCACATCCCCGCACCGCGACTGCCGTTCCTGGCGCCCGGCCGCCGGGCCCCGCCGCCGGGCGGAGCGCACCGCACCGATGCACCGGTGTCCGACGGTCGTCAGATCCTGATGGATGACCTACCCGGGCGGATGAACGCGAGCGGCGTGTACCTGCGCCGGCCGCGACTGCTGTCGGTGCTCAACGCCGCGAACGGCGCGGCGGTCAGGACGGTGTACGGCCCCGCCGGTGCCGGCAAGACCATGCTGCTGCTGGACTGGATGGACCAGCTCCCCTCGCTCGCGCCGGCGGTGTACGTGGAGCTGACCGGCGCCGCCACCGCGCGGGTGCGGTGGCGGCGGATCAAGGCCCCCGGCTCCCCGGGAGGCGCACGGCCGCGTGACCTCGATCCGGCCGGTGACGGACTGCTGAGTCTGCCCGACGCCGCCGGCGTGCTGGACCGGCTGCCGCCGGCCGACGCCGGCTCGCCGGACGAGCCCGCCACCGTCGTGCTCGACGGCATCGACGCGGTCACCGACCCGCGCCTGCTGGACCGGCTCATCGGCGGGCCGCTGCGGCACCGCGCACCCGAAACGGCCCGGGCCCGCAAGCCGGCCGTGCAGGTCGTCCTCGTCGGCCGGCACCCGCCGAACCGGCCGGTCCTGCCGGGCCTAGGCCCCGTGACGCTGCCGGCCGACGCCGCTCTCGATCCGCGGGAGCTGCGGCTGACCAGCGCCGAGACCGCACAGCTGTGCGCGCTGCGCGGTCTGGACGTCGCGCCTGCCGACGTACGCCACCTCTACGCGGTCACCGGGGGCTGGGCGGCGGGCGTCGCGATCGCCATCGACACGCTCCAGAACGGCCCCTACGACATGCAGCAGCACCTCGACGAGATCCTGCGCACCGGGGCCGACCTCGATGGCTACATCGAGGACGACGTGCTGGCCGAGCTGGCGCCGGACCAGCGCGACGCGGTCGAGGCCGCCAGCATCCTCACCACGGTCAACGCCGAACTGCTCACGGCGCTCACCGGGCGGCCGGACAGCGCCTCGCTGCTGGCCGCTCTCGCCGAACACCGTCGCGTGTTCGTGGAGCTCGACGGCGTCTCGGGCTGGTACGGCCTGCCCCGGCTCTGGCGCGCGGCGCTGCACCACAGGCTGCTCACCACAGCCCCCGATCGGCTCCACAACCTGCACCGCACCGCCGCCGCCTGGTACGCCGAGCACCACCGGCCGGCCGAGGAGCGCCGCCACGCCGCGGCCGCCCTCGACGAGCCCCCCGGCGAGCGCCGGGCCCGCGGAACCGGGGCGGACACCCGGCGGCACCCGGGCACGGCCGCCGGCGGCCTGCTCGACCACGCCTGGCGGGCCCTGCAGGCGGGCGACGCCGTCACGGCCCGCCAGTGCCTCACCACGGCGCTCAACGGATCGGCCGGCGGCGGCGTGGCGCTGTGGCTGCGGGCGACCCGGATGGGCGCCCTCGCCGACCACCAGCAGGGCAGGCTGCGCGCGGCCGCCCGCGCCGCCGACGATGTGCGCGCCACGCTGCACCGCCACGGCATCGCCGACTCCCGCGACGAAGGATGGGCGCTGCTCACCCTCGCCGCCGTCGCCGTGCTGCGCGGCCAGCCCGAGCGGGCCAACCGCTGCCTCGACGACCTGCTCGTCCAGAACTGGCCGCCGGATCCGGCGCTGCTGGCCGGCGAGACCTTTCACCGGCTCCTGGCCACCTACCAGACCGGCCGGCCCGCCGCCGCGCTGGCCGCGGCCGAGCGGCTCATCGCCGAGGACGCCGACACGCTCGTGCTGCCCGGCTGGGCCCCCCGGGCGGCGCGCATCGAGCTGCTCACCGCCCGCGGTTTCATCCACGACGCCGGCCGTCACCTCGACGCCGACGCGGCCCGGTTCCCGCCGGTGGTCGCGGCCCTCGCCGCCGCGAGGATCGCCCTGGCCACCGCCCGCCGCCCCGGCACCGACGCGGAGCGGATCCTCCGGCCGTTCCTCGGCGAACGCCAGGTCTCCCTGGTGCACGCCGTCGAGCTGCGCCTGCTCATCGCCGCCGGGGCCCGCCGTGCGGGCCGCCCCGCCGTCGCCGAGCGCTTCGAGCGGGATGCCACCGCCGTGGCCTCCGGCGAGCAGCTGCGGCATCCGTTCATCGTCCTGCGGCTGCTGGAGGGCGCCACCCGCGCCGCACCGCCACCGCCACCGGCCGCCCGCGGCCCGGGCGAGCGTCCCGAGCTGACGCAGGCCGAGTCGAGCGTGCTGGGCATGCTCGTCGGCTTCCTGACCGTCGGCGAGATCGCCGGCGAGCTGCACCTGTCGCCGAACACCGTGAAGACCCACATCGCCGCGGTGTACCGCAAGCTCGGCGTCCACCGCCGCCGCGACGCCGTGCGCCGCGCCCGCGAGCTCGAGCTGCTCTGACGGCGCGACGACCGGGCGTCAGCCGACCGCGGTGCCGACCAGCGACCCGATCCCGAACGTGACGGCCATCGCCAGCGCGCCGCCGAGCACCAGCCGGGCGACCGCGCGCCGGGCGGGCGACCGGCCCAGCCGGGCGCTGACATAGCCGGTCAGGGCCAGCGCGGCGACGACCACGACGATGGCGACGGCCACCCGCACCTGCGGCGGCGGCAGCAGGATCGCCGCGAGGGGCAGCGCCGAGCCGGCCGTGAACGCCAGCGCCGAGGCGGACGCGGCGTGCCACGGGTTGGTCAGCCCGTCGGGGTCGATGTGCAGCTCCGCGTCGGCGTGCGCGTTGAACGCGTCGCGTGCGGTCAGCTCCTCGGCGACGAGGCGCGCGGTGGCCGGCGTGAGCCCCTTCGCCTCGTACAGCCCGGCCAGCTCGGCGAGTTCCTGCTCCGGGTAGGCGGCCAGCTCGCTGCGCTCCTTGGCCAGCAGCGCCCGTTCGGTGTCGCGCTGGCTGCTGACCGACACGTACTCGCCCAGCGCCATCGACACCGCCCCGGCCACCAGCCCGGCGATCCCGGCGGTCGCGATCGCGGCGACGGAGGCGGTCGCGCCGGCCACCCCGACCACGAGCCCGGCCGTGGAGACGATGCCGTCGTTGGCCCCGAGCACCCCGGCCCGCAGCCAGTTGAGCCGCTCGGAGATCCCGGTGTCGTGGGCCTCGCCGGGGTGACCGGCCGGACTGTGCTCGCCGTGACGCATGCGACCACTCTAGATCGGCCTCGATCTACCGCCTCAGCGGTGCCGCGGCGCCTGGGGTCGATCCCAGCCGGCCGGCGTAGCTGGTCGAGGTCACCGTTGGCCGGCCCGGCGAGGGCGCCGCCTTCACCGTGCCGCTGCCCGCGGCGCCGTCCTGAGGCGCGGCACACACGAACGGATCACCGCCGGCGCACGCCCGGGGCGGGGCCAGGCGGCCACCTGGTAGGTTCCGCAGACCGCGACGCTGGCGGCCCGGACCTCGAACCCGGCAGACTGGCGCTGAAGGAACGGAGACGGGATGACCGAGCAGGCGGGCATCGGCCGACCCGACGAGCAGGACCGTGTCGATGTCCGGTTCGTGGCGGTGGCGCGGCTCGAGCTCGACGAGCTGCTCGAGCAACTGGTCGAACGCATCCGCGACGTGCAGAGCACCCAGGGACGGCTGCGCGGGCTGCTGCGCGCCAACCTCGACATCGCCCAGGGCGTCGACCTGGAGCACGTGCTGCGCCAGATCGTCTCGGCCGCGAAGAACCTCGTCGACGCCCGATACGCCGCGCTCGGCGTGATCCGGGACGGCCACCTGGTGCGGTTCCTGCACGAAGGCATGGACGACGACATGGTGCGGCGGATCGGTCACCTGCCCGAGGGCAAGGGCGTGCTCGGCGCCCTGGTCGAGCACCCGCACCCGGTCCGGCTGGCGGAGATCGGCGACCACCCGGCGTCGGTCGGCTTCCCGGCGGAGCACCCGCCGATGCACAGCTTCCTCGGGGTGCCGATCCGGGTCCGCGACCGGGTGTTCGGCAACCTCTACCTGTCGGAAAAGCAGGGTGCCGCCGAGTTCAGCCGCGACGACGAGGAGGTCGTCAAGGCCCTCGCGGGCGCCGCCGGCATCGCGATCGAGAACGCGACGCTGTTCAGCGAGGCACGCCGCCGCCGCGACTGGCAGGAGGCGATGACCACCGTCACGACGACCCTGCTGGAGGGCGCCGACAGCGACCACGCGATGCGGGCCCTCGCCGAGTGCGCGCTGCGGGCGGCCGGCGCGGCCGGGGCCGCGTTCGCCGCCGCACCCGCCGACGGCTCGTCCGGCCTGCGGGTGAACGTGGCCGTCGGCCTGCTCGGGCCGTGGTACGGCCGGTCCGAGCCGGTCGGCGGATCCCTGGCCGAGGGCGTGCTGGCCGCCCGCGAGGCCACGCTCGTCACCGAGCCGGCGGCCGACCCGCGCACCACGGCCGCCCTGGAGCTGGTGCCGGAGATGGGCGCGACGATCGTCGCCCCGGTGACCGGCGACCGCAGCGTGCACGGGGTGCTCATCGTGGCCCAGCGCCGCGGCGGGGCGCAGCTCACGCGGGCCGACCTGGAGATGATCCAGGCGTACGCCGCACACGCCGGGCTGGTGCTCGACGTCGCCGCGCTGCGCCGCGAGAACGAGCACATCCGCGTCCTCGAGGACCGTCAGCGTATCGCTGGGGACCTGCAGGAGACCCTCATCCGCGACCTGTTCGGGCTGGGGCTGTCGCTGCAGGGCGCCGCCGCCCGCATCGCGAACCCGGACGCGCGTGCCGCGCTCGCCGCCAGCGTCGACGAGCTCGACCGCATCATCCGCGGTGTGCGCACCGCTGTGTTCGCGATGGAGCCGCGGCGCGAATCGTCCGGCTGACCCGCCGCCTCCGGCGACACCCGCGGGGCCTGCTTTCCGGATGACGTCATCCCCGCCGGTGCGGTGTTCCCTACCGGTACGGGCCGCGGTCGCGGAACGCTGGAAGGGACCCGCGACGGAGGGGGTGCCATGGGTACCGACAGCAGGGTCGTCGTCGGCGTCGACGGCTCCCCGGAGAGCCTCGAGGCCCTCACGTGGGCCGCCTGCGACGCGTCGCGCCGGCACCGTCCGCTGCACGTCGTCCACGCGTTCCAGTTGCCGACGGTGTACGGCCCGTTTCCGCCGCCGGTGCCCTCGCCGTACGACGACGAGACGCGCGCGGCGGCCGAGCGGATGCTCGCCGGGTCGGTGGCGCGGGCGCGGACGCTCGCGCCGGGCCTCGAGGTCACCAGCGACATGCCGATGCGGCAGCCGGCCTCGGCCCTGCTCGCCGCCGCCGAGCACGCGGACACGGTGGTGGTCGGCAGCCGCGGCCTCGGCGGCTTCGCCGGCCTGCTGCTCGGGTCCGTCAGCATCGCGGTCTCCGCGCACGCCACCTGCCCTGTCGTCGTCACCCACCACGGCGGCGGTCGGCCCGCGACCGGGGCCGGCCGGATCCTCGTCGGCGTCGACGCCGCTCACGACGCCGAGCGGGCGCTGCGCTTCGCGTTCGAGCAGGCGTCGGCTCGGCGCACCGGCCTCACCGCCGTCTCCGCCCACGTGTGGTCGAGGTTCGCCGCCCGCAGCCGGATACACGCGCCGGGGCACGATCCCGGCGACCTGTACGAGGACGAGCGCCGGGCGCTGGCGGAGTCGACGTCCGGCTGGTCGGACCGGTACCCCGATGTCGACATCCAGCGCGCGGTGCTCACCGGCGCCCCCGCGGCGGTGCTCACCGAACTGTCGGCCGGCGCGCAGCTGCTCGTCGTGGGCTCGCGCGGCCACGGCGGCTTCACCGGCCTGCTGCTGGGCTCGGTGAGCCGGGCGGTCGTCCGGCATGCCGAGTGCCCGGTGGCCGTGGTCCACTGACCGGCGCGCCCGCCCCGGCCAGGCGCGTCGATCACCGCCGATCCCCGTTCCGGGCCTTGTCCGCGGCCGTCCACGCCGCCGGCAGCAGGTCCCGCACCTCGGCGGCGATCTCCTCCGCCACCCGCTCGGCGGCCCGGGCCACCTCCGGCGTGAGGCCCGCCCCGGGCTCGGTCTCGGCCGCCTCGACGCCGAACACGACCATCCGCTCCGGCAGCCGGTCGAGCTCGCGGGCCGGCGAAACCGCGCCGTCCACGCCGCCGGTGCGGGTGCTCGTGCCCGGCGGGTGCGGCGGCGCCGGCCAGGGCACGACGAGACGGTGGATGCGGCCGGGACGGGCCGGCTGGACGAGCACCGCGCCGACCAGGACGGCGAGGCGCCGCCGTTGCCACAGCAGGACCAGCGCGCAGCTCTCGCCATCGCTCGCGGCCAGGGTCGCGCCCGGCAGGCCGGCGGCGCGCAGCCGGTCGATCACGGCCGGGCCGACGCCGTCGTCGCGCCGGTGCCGATCACCGACGCCGATGACGACGACCGGAGGTCTCATACCGGGGCCTGGGACAGATCGAGCAGGCGTATGCGAGTGGCCTGCATGCGCGCCACGACGACGTGCATGAAGCGCTTGGTCAGCTCGTAGCCGAGCTCGGGATCGGCGTCGCACAGCCGGCGCACGCCGGGACCGTCGAGGGCGATGGCGAGCACCGGGCCCGCGGTCACGGCGCCGAAATGCCAGCGGTACGGCGGGAAGAGCCAGGACCACCCGACGACGGTGCCCGGCCCGATCGTCTCGACGACGACGTCGCCGCGGCCGGGCACCCGGATGTCCAGGTTGACGTGGCCGTCGCGGACGAGCCAGAAGCGCTCGGCCCGGCCGTTCTCCTCGAAGATGCGGGTCCCGGCCTTGAACGGGGCCCGGCACGCCCAGCGCGACAGGCGCTCGACGTGCTGCGGCGACATGCCCGCGAGGAACGGATGAGTGATCATCAGATCGTACGTGGTGGTGATCATGTCGGCTCCTCGGTGGTCGCGGTCGCGTGGGCGGCCAGGGCGTGCAGCTCCGCGGTCACGTCGATGCCGGCCGGGCACCAGCAGATGCAACGGCCGCAGCCGGACGCACCCGGACTCGCCGAGCAAGTCGCGCCGGGTGCCGGGCCCGCGGCCGAGCTTGCGGTCGAGCAAGGGAGCCGTTTTGTTCCATCACATCCGCGCCGGACCGGGCCCGAGTAGGGCCGTTCGGCCCTACTCGGCGGGACGGGTGCTCAGCGGCGGCCCGGGCTCGATCGAGCCCGGGGCCCGCCGCGGCGTGACCTTCGCCCCTTCACCGACTACAATCCCGGCCGTCATGGTGGAGGCATGACGGCCCCCACGACGATCGTCCCGTCCGGGCTCACCGCCGCCGAGGCCGCCGAACGCCGGCGCCGGTTCGGCCGCAACGAGCTTCCCGTCGCCAGGCCCCCCTCCGTCGCGGTGCGGGTCGGCGCGCAGCTGCGCGACCCGCTCGTCGTCGTGCTGCTCGCGGCCATGGTGGTGACCGCGCTGCTGCGCGACGTCAGCGATCTCATCGTCATCCTGCTGGTCGTCGTGCTCAATACGGCCATCGGGGTGGTGCAGGAGATCCGGGCCGACCGCGCGGTGGCGGCGCTGCGGCGCATGGCCGCGCCGTCGGCACGGGTCCGCCGTGACGGCGCCGACACGACCGTCCCGGCCGCCGAGCTCGTGCCCGGCGACGTGGTCCGCGTCGAGGCCGGCGACATCGTCCCGGCCGACCTGCGCGTCGTGCGGGCCGTCCGGCTGTCCGTCGACGAGGCGGCCCTGACCGGCGAGTCGATGCCGGTGACCAGGAGCGACGGCGATGAGCTGGCCGCCGGTACCGTCACCGCCACCGGCCACGCCGTCGGCGAGGTGACCCGCATCGGCGGCGACAGCGCCCTCGGGCGCATCGCCGCCCTGGTGTCCGGGCAGCCGCACCGGGCGACCCCGCTGCAGCGGCGACTCGCCGGGCTCGGCAAGGTCCTGGCCGTCGTCGCGATCACGCTGTCCGGCGTGGTACTCGCCGTGGGCGTGGCCCGCGGCGAACCGTTCGGCGAGATGCTGCTCGCCGCGGTCAGCCTCACCGTGGCCGCGGTGCCCGAGTCGCTGCCGGCCGTCGTGACCCTCGCCCTGGCGCTCGGCGCGCACCGCATGGCCCGGCAGGCGGCCATCGTGCGCCGCCTGCCCGCCGTGGAGACCCTCGGCTCGATCACGACGCTGGCCACGGACAAGACCGGCACGCTGACCGAGGGCGTGATGAGCGTCGACCGGCTGCTGCTGCCGGACCTCGCGGCGGTCACGCTCACCGGGCGGGGATACGACCCGGACGGTGCCGCCGCGCCGGCGCCCGGCCCCCGGGTGCGACGATCGTGCTGTGCAACGACGCCGGCCTCGCCCCGCCCGACGGCGAGCATCCCGCGTGGCGCCCGGTCGGCGACCCGATGGAGGCGGCGCTGCTCGCCGCAGCCGCCCGCTGCGGCGTCGGGCTCGACGCCCGCGACCTGCTGCCCCGCGTCGACGAGGTGCCCTTCGACGCGGACCGGCGGCGGATGACCACGGTCCACCGCGCTCCGGCCGGCGGCTACGTCGTCGTGTGCAAGGGCGCCCCCGACGTGCTGCTGCGTCCCGGCGGCCCGCTGCGCATCGGCGACGAGGATCGGCGGCGGGCGGCCGCGGCGGCCGCGGAGCTGTCCGGGTCCGGCTACCGCGTGCTGGCCGTGGCCGGGGCGCATCGCGCCGACCGGCCCGCCGCCGCCGAGGCCGAGCACGACCTGGACCTGCTCGGCCTGGCGGTGCTCGCCGATCCGGTCCGCCCGGAGACGGCGGCCACCGTGGCGGCGTTCCGCGACGCCGGCATCGGCCTCGTGCTGATCACCGGCGACCATCCGGCCACCGCCGCCGCGATCGCCGACCGGGTCGGCCTGACCGACGGGCCGCCGCGCGTGGCCACCGGCGACGCGGCCGGCACCGCCGACCCGGGCACCACCGTGTACGCCCGGACCAGCCCCGAACAGAAGCTCACCATCATCCGGCGCCTGCAGCGCGACGGCGCCGTCGTCGCGATGACCGGCGACGGCGTCAACGACGCGCCGGCGCTGCGCCGGGC
>NZ_JBEPDB010000084.1:0-39706 GCF_040300025.1 Dactylosporangium sp. NPDC000555
GCGCCGAGTACGAGGCCCGCCGCACGGCCCTGGTCGCCGCTCTGCGCGAGCGCGGCCTCACGGTGACCGGCCGGACGGGCATCAACGCCTGGCTCTCGGTCCCCGACGAGACCACCGCGGTGGCGCGGCTGCGCGAGTCCGGCTACGCGGTGGCGCCGGGCGCGCTGTATCGGATCGCGACCCCGCCGGCCGTCCGCATCACGGTGTCGGCCCTGGACCTGTCCGCGATCCCGGCCCTGGCCGACGCCGCCGCCCGCGCCGCGACCGGCGCCCTCCCGGCCCCTGCCGCTTAGCGCCTGTTTCATGACTGGGGTGGGAGCGAGGCGGAGTCCAGATTTCGTCTGGTGGTGGCCCGCGGGAGCCAGGCTACCGGTGTTGTAACCGGGCTTGTGCGGGACGCCGCCAGGCGGAATCTGGGCCCGCCGCAGCCCCGCCTCAGTTATGAAACAGGCGCTAGCCCCCGGACACGTCGGACTGGCGTCGAATCAGTCTAAAACATACAAATTAAATATCCGGCATATTTGCCTCTCTATCCACCGATTTCGCATCCACGCTCTGGATTGTGCGGTTTCTGTCGGAGGAATCCGGGAAGCCCACGGCACCGCGGCCCGCGAACGCAGTTGCTCCACGCCTGCAACGAGACAAAGGCGAACGCGGCGGAGGCGGGCGCTCATCCGGTTCACGAGTGTAGGAAGGCAAACACAAGTCGTGAGGTTCACAGCAAAGGCCGTCATCTGCGCGGCGGTGACCGCGCTGGCGGTCGGAGCGTTCGCCCCGAGCGCCGGCGCTCACTCGACGAGCGAAGGGTTCTTCGGGAAACCGTTCATCAACCAGTTCCACAAGGTCGACGTCGTCGCGTCGACCGTGCCGGCCAACGGGGACGTCAATCCCTACGGCGTCGCGGTGATCCCACGCAGCAAGGACAAGCTGCGCAAGGGCGACGTTCTCGTCAGCAACTTCAACAACGCAGACAACAAGCAAGGTACCGGCACAACGATCGTGCAGATCAGCCGCGACGGCAACGTCCGACTGTTCGCCCAGATCGACGCCGGCAAGCTGCCGGGCGCGTGCCCGGGTGGTGTCGGGTTGACCACCGCGCTCGTGGTCCTGCGCAGCGGCTGGGTGATCGTGGGCAGCCTGCCGACGGCGGACGGCAGCTCCGCGACGGCTCAGGCCGGCTGCCTGATCGTCCTCGACAGCAAGGGCAAGGTCCGGGAGACGTTCTCCGGGAACGGCATCAACGGCCCGTGGGACATGACCGCGGCCGACTTCGGGGGGGCGGTCGATCTGTTCGTCACGAACGTCCTCAACGGGATCGTCGGCGGCCAGCCGCCCACCACCAACCAGGGAACCGTGCTGCGACTCGAGCTGAAGATCGAGGGCGACAAGCCGCCGGTCCTGCGCAAGACCACCACCATCGCCTCGGGATTCACGGAGCAGACCGACCCGGATGCGTTGATCATCGGCCCGACCGGGGTCGGCCTGGGCTGGGACGGCACGCTGTACGTCGCCGACACCGTCGCCAGCCGCATCGCCGCCATCCCGAACGCGATCGTGCGCAAGACGAGCGCGGGTACGGGCCGCACCGTAACCCAGGGCGAGCACCTGAACGGCCCGCTCGGGCTGGCGATCGCACCCAACGGCAACGTGCTCACCGTCAACGGCGGCGACGGGAACATCGTCGAGACCAACCCGCACCGGGGCGCGCAGGTCGCGTTCCGCACCCTCGACGACCTCGGCGCGGGCGCCCTGTTCGGGCTCGCCGTCGCACCGGACAACCACGGCGTCTATTTCGTCGACGACACCAACAACGAGCTCAGGCTGCTCCACTGAGCCGCAGGCACCACTGTCGCGCGTGCGCGCCGGCCACTCGTGGCCGGTGCGCACGCGGCATGATCGAGCCATGGAGGTACTCAGCAGCCGCATTCTGTTACGCCCGTCCGACCCGCAGCGCAGTCGCCGTTTCTACCGGGACATCCTCGGACTGGCGGTGTACCGCGAGTTCGGGCCGCCCGAGAGTCCAGGGCTGGTCTTCTTCCTCGGCCAGGGACTGCTCGAGGTGTCAGGCACATCCCACGACGAGACAGCAGGACCGCTCCGGATCTGGCTGCAGGTCCGCGACGTCCGGGCCGAGCACGAACGTCTTGTGGCGGCGGGGGTGACGGTCACGCGCGCACCCCGGCCGGAGCCGTGGGGGCTGGTCGAGATGTGGATCGAGGACCCGGACGGCGTGCGTATCGTGCTCGTCGAGGTCCCCGCCGACCACCCGCTGCGGCGCGATCCGAGGTGATCCGCCGCCGATGCCCGCCATGGCGGTGAGCCCCGCGGCCGGCGCTACGCCACGCGCGTGATCAGATCGTGCATGCGGCGCCGTGCGAGCTCCATGCGGATGCGCCGGTCGCTGCGGGGGTCGGTCGTCGTCGGGACGATGGGCTCGCCGATGACGATGACCATCGTGGGTTTTCGACGGAACACCCGCCCCACCCCGGTCGGCGGGGTGAACCGGATCGACAGCGGCACGACGGGCACCCGCGCCTGGGCGGCGAGGCGGAACGCGCCCTGCTTGAAGTCGCGCAGGCTGGTGTCGTACGGCTTCAGCTCCCCCTCGGGGAAGAAGTGCACGATCCTTCCTTGGGCGAGGAAGAGCTCCATCTCCGAGAAGAAGAGCGGCAGCTCCGCCGGGGTAGGCGGTACGGCGACGCCGCCCAGCAATCTCACCAGGCCGCCGTACCAGCGGTGCTCGAGGTTTATCGGCGCCGAGGTGAAGACGGGTCTGCGCGGGAACAAGGCGAGTCCGACGAGGGCGCTGTCGAGGAGGTGCACGTGGTTGCACACCGTGAGCGCGCCGCCGACGCGGGGGAGCCGCTTCTCGCCCTCGGTGCGGACACCCAGGATCACCCGCGTCCAGAGGAACAGCAGCGGAATCGCTATCACGTAGTAGAAGGCGTTCGACAGCAGCCGGTATAGCCGACCGGTGTATCCGGCCGGTGCTTGCGGTGCGTGGCCCGCCCGCGCATAGACCCGCTCGATCGCCTTGACGCTCCGGCCGACCGCGTAGAGCTCGGCGTAGCGGGCATAGGTCTCCGACGCGGCATCGAGCGCCGCCGGATCGTCGATCCAGTTGTCGATTCGTTCGGCGAGCGATGACGGGTCACCGGAGCGGAACAGGTTTCCGGGCCCGAGCGCGAACTGGCCGGTCGCGCTTCGCCTGCTGTCGGAGATGACCGGCACGAGTCCGCAGGAGAACGCCTCGATGCAGGACACCCCTTCGATTTCGACGTCTGAGGCGTGCACGTACAGGTCGCAGCCATGAATGAGTTCGACGAGCTCTTCTTGCGAGTAGTAGCCGAACTGTGCCGGGTTCGCGAGCTTCGAGGCCATCCGGCGCAGGCGCTTCTCCCGTGGGCCGTGCCCCGCGAAGTACACCTGGATGCGTGCGGCATGACGCGATCGCCGCACGGCCCGGATCAGAACATCGTGCCGCTTCTCGGGAGAGAAACGGCCCACCATGAGTATCCGGAACGGCTCATCGGCGCTGCGTATTCGGGCCGGCCCCGGCCGAAAGCCGCTGCCCACACCGTTGGACATCACGTGGAGCCGTGCCCGGTACCCGTGTTGGCGTAGCTGCGCCGCGATGAACGTCGACGGACAATGGATGTCGGTGAAGCGTCCGTAGAACGTCAGGCGCAGCAGTATGTACACGAGGTGTGCGGCCGGTGGAAACCAGCCCAGGCCGATGTTGTACGTGATGTTCTCGGGCTGTATGTGGAATGCGGCGATGGCAGGCACGCCGAGCCGGCGTGCGATGCGCTCGGCGGCACGGCCCAGCGGCCAGGGTTGGTAGATGTGGACGACATCGGCGCCGTCGATCGCGGCGATCAGCACCTCTCGGACGGGCTTGGCGAACACGGTGTTCTGGCGATGCGCGAGGCGGCTCGCGATCGGCACCACGAGCTCCGGGACCCAGAACATCTCAGGTCCCTCCCGCCCCTGCCCGGTCGTGTCACCCGGTTCGCCGCACGCGACCACGCGCACGGTGTGCCCTCGCGAGATGAGGCCGTCGGCGAACCGCATCGCCGACACCGTGGTCCCATTGTTGCCGACATTGAACGTATCGATGACCAGCGTGATGATCATTGCCGCCCCCGTCGTTCCCCGCCTCGATCAGCGCGCCGTCCAAACACGTATCGACGGCTCAATCTTTCCGCAGATCGTGGGCCTTGCGCGACGTGCTGTTGCCGCCCGGGCTCACGGTGTGATCGACGCCGCGCTTGCGGAACCGGGTAAGTAAGTACTTACTTCTGGCAAGATCCTGGCCACCCTCGCATCCCGCTCGGTGGCTTCAAGATCCTCGTCGACGGCGGCGAGCGGTGCGACCTGTGCCTCACCGCTGGGCAGTTCCTCCGCTCGGCCGCCGGCATGCCCTTGGCGCTGCTGCGCCACGGCCGCCGGGCCCTCGCACTGTCCCGGCGCGGCGGCTCGCCGGCGCGCCGGCCGGACGGCTTCTGGCACAACGGTCTGCGGGTCCTGGACCGCGACCGGTTGAGCACCGCCGTCCGCGCGGCCGTCTCCCGCGGCCTCACGCCGGCCCTGCACGCCGTCGGCAATGGCGCGGTCGCCGATGCGCTCGACGCCGTCGACGGGCTCGGTACGCCGGTCCGTATCGAGCACGCCATGGTCTGCGACCCCGCCGCCGCGCGGCGACTCGCCGACGCGGGCGTGAGCGTGGTAGCCCAGCCGTCCTGCCTCCACGACCTCGGCGCGGAGCTGACCATGCTGCCGCTGCCCAGCCCGCTCAAGCTCATCCTGATGCGCATGCTGCTCGACGCGGGCGCCTCGGTGGCGGCCAGCAGCGACTATCCGGCCGGCGCACTGTCGCCGTTGGTCGGCATCCAGGCCGCGGTCACCCGCCGCGTCGCCGGTGGCGCGGTGGTCCACCGGGAGGAGGGCCTCACCGTCGAACGGGCCCTCGAGGCGTACACCAGGGAGGCGGCCGTGGCGCTGGGGGTAGCGGGGCGGGCGGGCGTGCTGCGCGCAGGTGCGGCCGCGGACCTCGTCGAACTCGACCGTGACCCGGTGTCCAGCGATCCCGACCGGATCGCCGGGATCAACATCACCGGCACCTGGTGCGAGGGGCGGCGCACCGCCTGACCGAGGAAGAACGGCCGGTCGCCCAGTGCCCCGTATCGCTGCTGGTCACGGTCCCGGGCTGGTCCGGTGCCGTGACCAGCCCGGGACCCGGGTCAGACGTTCCGTTGCGCCGGGAGGTGAATGCACGGGTAGAACACGTGCCCGAAATTGTCGTTCCGGTTTGATTTGATCACCCGGCTGCCGACCTCCACCCGCGCGCAGGCCCACTCGCCGGTGGCGCGGCTGCCCTTCCACTTCAGCGCGCTCGACTTGATGTCGATCTTTACGTTGCTGTTCGACTCCCGGTAGTCGTTGTCGCTCTTGGAGAAGTTGCTCTTACGGCCGATGTAGCTGGTCTCGCCGCAGTTGATCGTCGTACCGACGGCCACGACCCAGGGAAGACCACCGACGCTCAGCGACAGCCCGTTCGCGCTGCACTCGTTGCTGTTCAGCCAGCGCTGCTCGAACGACGTCCCACTCAGCTTGAACGCCTCGCGCCCCGCCGCGGAACACTTGGTCCACGCCGATACGACGACCTGGGGTGCCACGATCGTCATCTTGTTCAGCGAAGGGAAGGTCTTCTGTGGCTGCCCGGGGTGTGGCATCGGCCCGAGCACCCAGAGGTACTCGTACTCGATCGTGCCCCGGATCCTCGTAGCGACGCAGGTGTTGCTGCCCAGGCCCGGCACCCGCTGCCAGTGCACCTGGTCCAACCGCACGCTGGTCTTGACCTTCCGGGGCGGCGCCGTCTTGGTCGCAGCCTGGGCGGCTCCGGCGCCCACGCCGAGCAGGGCGAGGATGCCCGCCAGGGCGAGGAACAGGGTCAGGGGACGCCGTCCCCCTTTCAATCACGTCGATGGGAGTCAACTGCCGTCCGAGCAGGTCATCAACCGATCCGGCTGCGCGAGACAGTACGGGACGGTCCCGATCCCGTCCGGCAACGTCAACCCGAGGACCACGCGACGACCTCGATCTGTCCACGCGGCTGACACATAGCCGTCCATGAGGGGTGGCGCCTTGCGGGTTTCCGGTCGGCGCCTTGGTCACCTTTGGGTGGTCGGCCCGCCACGACCTGCAGGACCCCGCTGATCGCGGTGCAGCGGTCCTGCCACCGGCCGCCACGCGGCGGGTGGGCGGAGCGGGCCGGTCGGCGCTCGCCAACATCGACATTCGTGCGACAGCCCACCGGCGGCCTTCTCGGAAAGTCCGGGACGCCCAGGTCAGTGCGCTCGGGACAGTCCCGGACCGCGATCAGCCTACGCAACCCCGGGTGCAGTCGGGCGGTGTTGTGCCGGACGTGGGGCCGACGGTGCAGACAAGGCCGGTACACACCGGCGGCTTGCCGCCACCTCCCCCGCCTCCGCTACCGGGGTTGGGGCCGGAGGCGGGGGAGGTGGCGGCGGCCGTTGTCGTCGTCGTCCGGGTCGCGGGGGCGGTGCGGGAATCCTTGACCACGGGACCTGGTTGCCCCGTCATACCGGGAACGACCGGGTTCGAAGCGGCCGGGGCCGGAACGACCGAGGTCGACGGCGCAGGGGCCTTGGTGGCGGTGGATTCGGTAGGCTTGTCGCCGGGCTGGGTGCTCGGTCCGGTCGAGACGGTGCCCGAGTCGGGATCGGTGCCGAGGTCGTCGGTATCCGAGTCTGCGGCTTCGCTGACGCCGATGCTCGGTGACGACGTCCGATCGCTGCCCTGGTCGCGGACGAACCCCACCGTGATCGCCGTCGCCACCACCATGAGCAGCAGGACCAGCAAACCGGACAGGACCCGCGCAGCCCACCCGGTGCGGTAAGCGATCGGCGGGATCAGCCAACGGATCCCCGCCGGTCGGGGCACCTCGACGGCGGGGTCGTAGCGGTGGATGCCGGTCCACGAGCCCCGGTCCTGGTCGGAGACGGCGTTGTTGAGCGCGCTCTGCGTGCGCGGCTGACCGGGTCCCAACAGGTCGCTCTCCGGCCAGTCGCCCTCCGGGAGCCAGTCAGCGGTGAGTTCTGGAGCGGACCGGACGACCTCGACAGCGACGGGTGGCTCGACGATCGCCGGCGACTCCGGCAGGCGCTCGTCCGGCGGCGCGGCCGCCAGGTCAGGCTCCGGCTGTGCGGTTGCTGGCTCGGGCTCTGGCTGCGTCGCCGCCTGGTCGGGCTTCGGCTGAGTGGTCGCTGGGTCGGGCTTCGGCTGTACGGCCGCCGGGTCGAGCTCCGGCGGCGCGGCCGCTGGGTCGGGCTTCGACTGTACGGCCGCCGGGTCGAGCTCCGGTCGCGTGGGCACCTGGCCTGGCACCGGCTGTGCGGCGAGGGCGGGCCCGAGTGGCGCCGGCTCATCGCTGCCGGTGGTGGGTTGGGCCGGCTTCGCAGTGCCATGGACCGCCGTCGCGGAGATGCGTTTGCGAGTCGCCAGCCACCGCGCGACCGACGACTCGTCGCCGCCGCAAGCTCGTACGAACGCGGCGACCACGTCCTCGCGCGGCAGGGTGGTGCGAGTGAGCGCGGCCGCGGCCGTGCTGTGCGGCAGGACGTCGCCGGCCTGCTGCGCGCGGCGCTGCAACTGTCGATAGGTGAATCCGGACCATTGCTTCAGCGCGGCCATCGCGGCGACGAACTGGGCCGGAGAAGTGGCATGGTCCACGCCGGCCGCGGCCTCCGCTACGCCGATGCCGCCCGCATCCTGGCGCGCGGCCGGCAGTTCAACACGCTCGGTGATCTTATTGTCCGACGCCGAACTGATCGGCGCGTCATCGTTCAGCACCCGCACATCCGCCTCTTCCCCGCAAGATAGCCGGACGCTGTCCGGCTCGGATGGTCGACCCATTCCACCGAAAGCATCGGCCCTTGTAAAGAGGCGAAAACTCGTCGACACGCTGACGCCCGCCGACCTCAATGATCGGCGGACGCCGTACTGGACTCGCGTGGCTATCCAACCTGGTAGATCATCACCGTCTCATTGGCAAAGCCGTCCACCGCCGTCGGCTTCGGAGACGGCCGCACGGTCTTCGTCGGCTTCGGAGACGGCGGCGCGCTCTTCGTCGGCTTCGGGGACGGCCGCTCGGTATTCGTGGACTTCGGAGAAGGCGACTTGGTCTCCGTCGACTTCGCATTCGGGGCACCGGCCGGCCGCACCGCGGAACTCTTCATGTGCTGTTTGTGGAACAGTGACAGCGGCGTTACCTTGACTTTGCCGCTACTCGACGAGGCCTCGATCATCTGGTTGCCGCCGATATAGATGCCGACGTGGTCGATCTCACCGCCATTCCAGTCGAAGAACAGGAGATCACCGGGGCGCAGGTCCTTGGTCGAGACCGTCCAGTGCTTCGTTCGACCGTAGTTGTACTGGCCCTCCGCCGTGTAGTACGACCACTTCAAGCCGGCCTTCGCGTACACGTAGTGCGTCAGGCCGGAGCAGTCGAAGTTCTGCGGGCCCTTGCCGCCCCAGACGTACGGCTTCTCGCGTTGTTCGTGGGCATGACAGATGGCCCTGTCGGCAACCGATCCGGTGGTGCACGAGGACTTGGTGCTGGCGGCGCGCGCCAGGCCCGCCGTGCCGACCAGTGCGATGCCGATTGCGGCGATTGCCAACGCCAGTTTGGCGATCCGGCCGAGTCGCGTGATGCCGAGCTTGCTCCGCACGATGTGCTCCCGTCGTGTTGCGGACGTTGTCGGTGTCAGCACACGGCACCGATCGATGTCCCGCGAGAGGGCAGAGCGTCCGGGACAGTCCGGCGCGGTTCCGATCCCGCGTTCGGCGCGTTCGGCCTCGGTCGAGATGCGCTTGGCAATGCGGTGGTTCGGGTCCGCCGCGAAGCGGGTTTCCTTGCGGCGGCGCTGCTTCAGTAGCCGTTTCGCGGACTTGGTGCCGATGTGCGGGAGTTTCGCGCGCAGTCGCTGGTTGGGGTGCCGGACACGGTTCATCCGCTTGCCGCGGTGCCGGTCACCGTCGGATGTGGTGGCGAGGTCCTTCGAACGCGGCCGACGCCGGTCTGTTCAGTACTGCTTGGGCAGCCGGACCGGCCGTCCCGAACTGTTCCGGCCAGCTTCCGTCTCGACGGGACAGCCGGCGGACAGTTCAGATCGTGGGATGAGACGAATTTCTGCAGGTGCCAGGAGAACAGGTCAGTTCCGCCTCATCGCCGCCGCCCTGGCGGCGATCGCCGGTCTCGTCGCTGTTGGCGCGGCCGGAGCTCAGGCGGCGCCCGGGAGCGGCGGGACCACACTGACGGCGCGTTCGGTCCCGGGCGTGGTCACGGAAGGGGCGGCCGACATCACGGCAGGGGCGGCCGACGGCAGCTACCGTCAAGTTACGACCACTCGCCTGCTGCGCGGCAAGGGCCCGTTCACCCACCAGAGCGATGAGCTGTACGCCACCGGCGGCAACCAGGAGACCTGCGCCAAGGGCAAGCAATTCGCTATGGTCGCGACCTGGTACGTCAGGAACGTGAGCAAGAGCAGCGCATACATCGACAAGGTCGTCGTCCGCTACATTGCGGGCATCAAAGGCAAGTCCGTCGCGCTGGCCAAGGGACAGCTCTACGACGACACCGGGAAGCAGTACTGGTCGGCGGGCGTCGAAGAGCACATCTATCTCTTTGGCGGAACGTCCATCAAACGGACCCACATCATCCGCCAGACGGTAAGTTTCAAGCAGGGACCGGTGAAGTTCAGGCGCTACGCGACGGTCGGTAACGCCGGAAATGAAGGCATGTGGTGCACTGGCCCGGTCTTCATGCAGATCGAACTCCGGCCGTCCACTTGAGCGCCGGCTGAGTGAAGCGGCGGCTACGCAGCCGCTGCGGCGCCCACGGGGCGCTCACCACTGAGTGCCGCAACGGCTGCGCCGCGACGGGCATCGCGCCCGCCGAGGCCGGCCCGCGCGGCGGTCAGCCGGCGCGGGTGATCCGCAGTGTCAGGACGTCGGTGCGGACCGTGATATGGCCGTGGAACAGGGCCAGCTCCTCGGCCGTGTAGCCGATCTGGGTGGCGCTCACCAGGGGGTGGCCGAGCGGCACGCCGAGGCGGCCGACGGACTCCTCGTCGGCCAGGACCGCGGAGAACTCGATCTCGGCGCGGCGGACCGGCATGCCGGTGGCGCCGGCCAGGAACTCGAACATGTCGTGGTCGATGCTGAGCAGGCCCGACGGGTCGAGGTCCCGGCCGCCGAGGGTGAGCGGGAGGTGGTCGCGGATCCAGGCCGCGGCCACCCCGTCGACGGCGAAGAGGCGGTCGACGCGCCACACCGGGTCGCCGGGCGTCAGGCCGAGGATCTTGGCGCAGTCGTCCGGGCAGGAGGTGCGGCTCACCGCCGCGTCCTGGAGGGCCGGGCTATGGCCCGAGGCGGTGATGCGGTCGCGCAGTGCGGTGACGTCGCTGATCGAGACCGGGACCCGCTCGGCCGGATCCCGGACGAATGTGCCGACGCCCCAGGTGCGGGTCAGGACGCCCTCGGCCGCGAGCTGGCCGAGGACCTCGCGCACGGTGGCGCGACTGACCGCCAAGAGGTCCGCCAGCTCCCGTTCGTTCGGTAGCTTGTCACCGCTCCGGAATTCGCTGCCGATCAGCTCGCGCAACCGCAGCTGCGCGGCCTGCAGCGCGGTTTCGCGCCGTGCCATCCATCCCCACCTCTCCGCCGTACGGAGTGTAGTAGCGGCAGCTACCAGACCTGCTCAAGCACGCGCAGGGTGTTCCCCCCGATGACCTTGGCGATCTCGTCGTCCGAATAGTCGTGCTTGACCAGCCAGCCGACGATGTTGCCGAACGCCTCGCCGGGGTTCTCCAGGCCGGAGACGTACTGCACCCGGGGATGCGACGGCTTCGGCCCGCTGTCGTGGGCGTAGTTCCCCGCGTACGTGTCGTGCACCCCGACGTGGTCGCCGAACATCGTGTCCGGGCCGAACGTGACGTGGTCGATGCCGACCAGGTCGACGCAGTACGTGAAGTGGTCCATCACCGACTCGATCGAGTGCTCCAGGTGCTTCTCGGAAAGCGTGGTGTGCGGCGCGGCCTCGATGCCGATGACGCCGCCCCGCTCGGCGCAGGCGCGGATCACGTCGTCCGGCTTCATCCGCGCAGTGTTCCACACCGACCGCGCGCCGGCGTGGGTGATGAGCACCGGCACCCGGCTGGCCTCGATCACGTCCAGGCAGGTCTGGTCGCCGCTGTGTGAGACGTCGATGGCGATGCCGAGCTTGTTCATCCGGTCCACGGCGCGCCGGCCGAAGTGGGTGAGCCCACCGTCCCGCGGCTCGGAGAGCCCGCCGCCGAGCATGTTCGCCTGGCTGTACGCGATGCCGAGCTGCCGCACGCCGAAGCCGTACAGGATGTCGATGCGGTCCAGCTCGTTCTCGATCGGGCTGCAACACTCCAGCCCGGCGACCAGGGCGAGCCGACCGTCGCGCTTGGCGGCCCGGATGTCGCCCACCGAGGTGGCCAGCCGCACGTGGTCCTGCTTGTAGAGGTCGCTCAGGCGCATCCCGAGCGCATAGACCAGGTCGTTCCACTTCCAGCCGTTCTCGCTGGTCACGCAGGAAGCGCCGGCCATGAAGTTGTCGAAGACCGCGGTCAGGCCGGAGCGCGCCAGACCCTCGTACCCGGTCCGCTGGCGTGCCGTGCGGTTGTAGGTGCGCAGCTGCCGCACGTCTGCGGGGAGGACCACGGGGTGCTCGTGCAGCGAGATCGCGATGTGCTCGGTGAGCAGCCGGGTCACCCGCTGCCGCTGCGCCTCGGAGAGCTCGAGGTCGTGTTCGGGCACCCGGCCGACCTCCAGGGCCAGGTCGAAGTCCTGGTAGTCGAGGTGCGGCTCGAGGTACGAGTAGGACCTGTGGCCCTGATACCGGGTCGCGGGTTCTTGCAGCACAGCGCTTTTCTCCTTATGGGACGGGCAGCGGGTAGTGGCAGGCGACGGACTGCCCGTCGCCGGTCAGCACCGGCTCGACGTGGGCGCAGGTTTCGGTCGCCTGCCAGCAGCGGGTCCGGAACCGGCAGCCGGAGGGCGGGTCGACGGGGCTCGGAGGGTCGCCGGTGAGCAGGATCCGCTTCCGTTGGGCCCGGCCCACGGGCTGCGGCACGGGGACTGCCGACAGCAGCGCCTTGGTGTAGGGGTGCCGCGGCGCGTCGTACAGTGGCGCCTCCGGTCCGGTCTCGACCAGTTTGCCGAGGTACATCACCGCCACCCGGTCCGAGATGTGCCGGACCACCGACAGGTCGTGGGCGATGAAGACGTACGCCACGCCGAGCTCGCGTTGCAGCCGTTCCAGCAGGTTGACCACCTGGGCCTGGACCGACACGTCGAGCGCGGAGACCGGCTCGTCGCAGACGATGACGTCGGGCCGCAGGGCGAGCGCCCGGGCGATGCCGATCCGCTGCCGCTGGCCGCCGGAGAACTGGTGCGGGTAGCGGTCGAGGTGCAGCGACGGGTCGAGACCGACCAGGTCGAGCAACTCCTTGATCCGGTCCAGCCGGTGCCGGCGGTCCACCACGTCCGGGTGGATCTCGAAGGGCTGGAGCAGGATGTCGCGCACGGTCCGCCGCGGGTTCAGCGAGGTGTACGGGTCCTGGAGCACGATCTGGATCCGCCGGCGCAGCTCCCGCAGGTGGCGACCCCGCGCGGTGTGCACGACGGCGTCGCCGAAGCGCACCTCGCCGGACGTCGGGCGTTCCAGCCCCACCAGCATCCGGGCGAGCGTGCTCTTGCCGCAGCCGGACTCGCCGACGACCCCCAGGGTCTCGCCGCGCCGGAGGTCGAAGGACACCCCGTCGACGGCCTTGACCATCCCGCCGGACGTGAACGGCAGCCGGCCCTTCACCGGGAAGTGCCGGACCAGTTTGTCGACCCGGAGCACCGGGTCATCGGTGGCTGGCATGCAGCAGCTCCTCCCGGTGGTGGCAGGCGCTGGCCCGGCCGGACGGCAGCGGCGACAACGGCGGCAGCGTGGACCGGCAGACGTCGTCGGCGCGCGGGCAGCGCAGGTGGAACGGGCAGCCGGCCGGCAGGCGTGCCGGGTTCGGAGGGGCGCCGGGGATCGCGTACAGCTCCTCGTCGCGCCGGTCGATCCGGGGCATCGAGGCGAGCAGCCCTTCGGTGTACGGGTGGGCCGGGCCGGCGAAGATCTGCTCCACGGTGGCCCGCTCGGCGATCCGGCCGGCGTACATCACCGCCACGTCGTCGGCGACCTCGGCGACCACGCCCAGGTCGTGCGTGATGAGCAGCAGCGCCATCCCGCTGTCCCGCTGGATCTCGGCGATCAGCTCCATCACCTGGGCCTGCACCGTGACGTCGAGTGCGGTCGTCGGCTCATCGGCGATGAGTACGGCCGGTTCCAGCGCGATGGCCAATGCGATCATGATGCGCTGCCGCATCCCGCCGGAGAACTGGTGCGGGTAGTCGCGCACCCGGTCCTTGGCGGCCGGGATGCGCACCCGGTCGACCAGCTCGACCGCGCGCCGCCGGGCTTGCGACCGGGACAGTCCACGCCGGACCCGCAGCAGCTCGCCGAGCTGCTCGCCGACCGTGAAGACCGGGTTCAGCGCGGCCATGGCGTCCTGGAAGACCATGCCGATCTCCTCGCCGCTGACCTTGTCGCGCTGCTTCGGCGACAGCGTCAGCAGCTCCCGGCCGCGCAGCCGTACCGACCCGCTGACCTGCGCCGGCGGCGTGTCGAGGATGCCCATGACCGCCTGCGCGGTGACGCTCTTGCCGGAGCCGGACTCGCCGAGGATGGCCAGCGTCTGCCCGGGCTCCAGGGCGAGGGAAACGCCGTTGACCGCCCGTACCGATGTGCCGCCCGGCCCGGGGAAACCGACCCGCAGGTCCTCGACCTCCAGCAGCGCCATCACACGACTCCGGCCTCGGCCAGGAAGTCCCGGACGGTCCGCTGGAACAGCTCCGGCTCCTCGAGTTGGGGGGAGTGGCCGGACTTCTCGAACACGACCAGCCTGCCGTCGGGGACCAGCTCCGCGATCGTCTCCGAGGCGGCCACCGGGGTGCGCCAGTCGTGCCGGCCGACGGTGACCAGGGTCGGGCAGGTGATCGCCGGGAGCTGCGGCTTCAGGTCGTACCGGGGCATGTTCTGCCCGAACGCCGCGTTGTGCGTCCGGTAGTGGAACCGGGTCGAGGCCAGCCGGGCGGCGTCCTTCGCCGGGTCGTGCTGGTGGTCGTAGAGCGGCAGGATCGCCTTCCAGTACTCGCGGAGCTGGTCGTCGCTCTCGAACCGGCCGGTGCCGATCCGGTCGATCGCCCACTGTGGAATGACCGTCCGGTCGGTGGACTTCGCCCGCTCGACGGCGAGGTGGTCGTGCGCGGTGTCGGCCGCGGTGTCCCGCAGCACGAGCGCCGAGACCCGGTCGGGGTGGGCGATCGCGTACTCCAGCGCGATGAACCCGCCGTACGATCCGCCGGCCATGACGATCCGCTCGTGGCCGAAGTACGCGCGGATCGCGTCCACGTCGGCGACCCACTGCGCGTGGGTGAACGGCTCGTGGTCGCTGGACTCGCCGGAGCCCCGGGCGTCGAAGACGATGACCCGGAACGTGTCGGCGAACGGGCCGAAGGACCGCTTCGGCTCGGATCGGGAGCCGAGCCCCGGCGCGCCGTGGTGCACGATCATCGCCGGCCCGTCCTGCGGGCCGAACGCCTCGACCACCAGCTCGGCGCCGTTGATGTTCAGCCGCTCGTGGAAACTCATCGAACCTCCTCGAGGATGTTGGACGCCAGGTCGCGGGGGTAGCTGGTGAGCCGGCGCGGCCCGGTCTCCTCGACCAGTACCGTGTCGGAGATGCGGTAGCCGGCGTGCCCCGGCACGTACACCCCGGGCTCGCTGGAGAGCAGCATTCCCGGCGCCAGGACGGTGTGGTCGCCGTCCTCGACCCACGGCGGCTCGTGGTTCTGCAGCCCGATGCCGTGGCCCTGCCGGTGCTGGATGTAGTCGCCGAGACCGTGGTCGCGCAGCACGTCCAGGCAGATCCGGTTGACCTCGGCGCAGGTGCGCCCCGCCACCATCGCCCGGGTGCCGACCTCCTGGGCCTCCCGGTCGGCCTCGTAGTAGCGCTGTTGCTCCGGGGTCGGCTCGCCGATCACGAACGTCCGCTCGCTCTCCACGAACCGGCTCGCCACCGCCGCGCCGAGGGAGAGGATCAGGGTGTCGCCGGGCCGGACCCGCCGCCGGGTCGGCAGGCCGTGCGGCAGTGCCGAGTTCGGCCCGGCGTAGACCAGCCCGCCGGCCAGCTTGGTGGTGTAGACGACCATGTCGTAGTCGGCGTACATCCGGTCCGTGCCGTAGCCGATGACGTGCCGGGCGATCTCGTCCTCCCGGGGCAGTTCACCGCCCCGGCGCAGCGCGTCGGCGATCAGCTCCCGGCCCGCGGCTAGCATCTCGTCGCAGATCCGCGCCGCCGCCTCGTGGAACGGGATCTCCTCGGGCAGCTTGCGCAGCCGCAGCCTGGCCACCGCGTCGGTGGTCTTGAGGGTGGTGGCGTCGCCGAGGGCCGTCGACAGCGCGCGGAACGCCCCGACCGACACGCCGGCGCCCACCCCGATCCGGCGTGCCCCGCGGCCGGCCAGCGCCGCGGCGAGCGTCTGCTCGGCGGTGACCACGCCGGGGTATTCGAAGTAGCTGACCGTCTCGACGGTGACGTGCTGCTGGGCCGCGTACTCCTCGTCGAGACGGGGAATCACCAGCAGCGGGTCGCCCGAGCGCGGCATCCACAGGTAGACCGGGCGCTCGGTGGCTATGTAGAAGAACCCGCAGAGGTACGCCACGTCGGCGGGGGAGGTGGCGAGGAAGCCGTCGAGGTCGCGTTCGCCGAGTGCCTCGGTCAGCTCGGCGCGGACGGACGAGTAGAAACTGTCGGGCAGGCGCACGGGTCAGCCTCCGTTCCGGCGGGGGTCGCGGATGTCGTTGAAGCGCATGCCGGCCACGGTGGCGGCCAGTACGAGCAGCAGGATCGCCAGCGACGGGAAGAGGGTCTGCCACCAGGCGATGGCGACCACGCCGCTGCGCTGGGCGTTGAGCAGGATCCGGCCCCACGACCAGGAGTCGGGGTCGCCGAGGCCGAGGAAGCTCAGCCCCGCCTCGGAGATGACCGCGCGGGAGGCGGTCAGCAGCACGCTCACCACGATCAGCGGGACCACCGCAGGCAGGATCTCGCGGGTGACGATCCGCCAGCCGCTCGCGCCGAGCACCCGCGCCCCGTCGATGTAGGGCATCGCGGAGACGACCAGGCCCTGCGAGCGGATCAGGCGGGCCACCTCGGGCCAGGCGAAGACGCCGATGATCACGGTGAGCGTCCAGACGCTCGGGTTGACGAGCGCGGCCAGCATGATCATCAGTGGCAGGGTTGGCAGCGCCAGCATCACGTCGGTGATGACCGTGCCGACGGCGTCGACCGGGCGGAAGTGCGCCGAGGCGAGTCCGATCGCGGTGCCGAGCACGATCGCGATGAGTGAGGCGGCCGCGCCGATCAGCAGGCTGGTCCGGGTGCCCCAGACCACCTGGGCGAAGATGTCCTGGCCGAGGTCGTCGGTGCCGAACCAGTGCGCGCCCGAGGGGCCCTGGAGCACGTCGGTACCCGTGCCGGTGGGCTCGGCGGCGATCAGCGGGGCGGCGAGCGCCACCAGGACCATCACCGCCAGGACCGTCGCCGCCAGCAGCCCGGAGGGCTGCCGCAGGAAGGCGCGCCAGGCCGGCTTGGTCGTGGGGGCCGCTTCCGCCGCCGGTTCCGTCAGCAGCGGGGCGCTCACAGCCGGATCCTCGGGTTGAGCACGGCGTAGAGCAGGTCGGTGAGCGTGTTGGCAACCACGACGGTGATCGCGAGCATGATGAACGCTCCTTGCAGGACGGGATAGTCGCGTTGCCCGACGGCCTCGAAGATGAGCCGGCCGATCCCGGGGTAGGCGAACACGGTCTCGGTGAGCACGGCGCCGCCGACCAGCGTGCCGAGCTGGAGACCCATCAGGGTCAGCGCGGGCAGGAACGCGTTGCGCAGGGCGTGCTTCCACAGCCGGCGGCGGCCGGAGAGGCCGCGGGCGCGGGCGGCGCGAATGTAGTCCTCGCCGAGGACGTCGACCAGGTTGGTGCGCAGCGTCAGCGCGTACGGGCCGAGCTGCACGAGGACCAGCGAGAGCACCGGCAGCACCAGGTGGTGCGCCAGGCTGAGATAGGCGGCGGCGCCCCGGGTGTCGGGGTCGATCGCCCCGCCGATCGGAAACCAGCCGAGCCGCGCGCCGACGAAGACCAGCAGCAGCATGGCCACGCTGGGCACGAAGAGCGCGTGCCCGCCGATGCCGAAGCCCTGCAGCACCTTGTCCGGCCAGCGGTCGCGGTGGGCCGCCGCGAACACGCCGATCGGGATGCCGACGGCGATGGTCAGGACGAACGCCGTGCCGGCCAGCAGCAGTGTCCACGGCAGACGGTCGAGGAGGATGTCGCTCACCGGCTGGATCTGCCGGAACGATATCCCGAAGTTGCCGTGCAGCAGTTCACGCAGATAGGCGACGTACTGCTCGAACAGCGGCCGATCCAGGCCGTACGTCTTGAGCAGGGCGGCCCGCATCTCCGGGGTCATGTCGCCCTCGACCATCAGGGTCGTGGGGTCCCCCGGGAGTAGACGGAGCAGGAAGAACGTCGCGGTGATCGCTATCCAGATCGTCAGTACGGCCTTCAGCGCCCGGTTGAGCACGAAGCGTGCCACGGGGGACCCCCTCCCTTCTTTCTCTGGTGCCGGCCGGTCAGCCGACCGGCTTGACCTGGGCGAGCGAGTACGCGGTGACCATGCCGAGCAGGTCGGAGGGCGACGCGACGAAGCCCTCGAACTTGCTGGCGTTGTAGGCGAACTGGAAGTTCTCCACGTACAGCGGGGTCAGGTACGCCTGCTCGTGCACGACCTTGTCGATGTTCTTGATCTTCTCGACGAAGGTGGCGTGGTCGGTGGTGCCGGCGGCGTCGTTGATCAGCCGGTCCATCTCATCCGACTTGAGCAGGTTGTAGTTGATCCCACCCGGGTTGCTGGACAGGTACGTGCTGCGCAGCTGGTCCATCGGGTTGTCGAAGACGCCCCACTGCGACGCGTCGATGTCGTACTTGCCCTCCTTGGTGCGGCTCAGGAAGGTGTTCCGCTCAACGCACTCGTTCTTCAGCTTGATGCCGGCCTGCTCGGCGCTCTCCCGGAACAGCTGCACCACCCGGGTGATGTTGGCGTTGGACTGGTCGCAGGCGACGCTGAACTCCAGCCCGTCGAAGAAGCCGTCGCCGTTGCCGTCCTTGTAGCCCGCCGCAGTCAGCTTGGCCTTCGCCGCGGCCGGGTCGAACGCGTACGGCTGGATCTCGGTGTTGTCGTACTCGGCGAAGATCGGCGAGATCGGGCCGGCCATCTGCTGCGCGTCGCCCTGCAGCACCGAGGCGATGATCGCCTTGGTGTCGACCGCCATCGACAGTGCCTGCCGAACCTCCTGCTTGGCCAGGTCCTTGTTGTTCATGTTGTACGTCAGGTGGGCGAAGCCGAGCGCGCCGACCTTGGTCAGCTTGATCTTCGAGTCGCCCTGGAAGGTCTTCGCCGCGGACGTCGGCACCGGGGTGCCCATCAGGTCGATGTCGCCGTTGCGCAGCGCCAGCATCATCGTGTTGATGTCCGGGTAGATGCGGTACTCGACCTTGCTGACGGCTGGCTTGCCGCCGGGCGCGAGCGGGTACTTGTCGTTGCGCTTCATCACGTACCGCTGGCCCTTGGTGGCGCTCTCCAGCACGAACGGCCCGGCGCCGACCCAGTTGGCGTCGTTGGCGAACTTCGACAGGTCGCCGGCGGGCTCGAAGACGTGCTTGGGCACGACCGACATCCAGAACCCGACGCCCTCGGCGAACGGCGCGTACGGCTGGGAGAGGTGGAACTTCACCGTCGTCGGGTCCGGCGCCTCGACCGAGGTGACCCAGGTGAGCTTGGCGGCGACGTTGCCGAGCTTGTACTTCATGATCGACTCGGCGCTGAACTTGACGTCGTCGGCGACCACCGGCTTGCCGTCGGTCCAGAGGAAGTCGTCGCGCAGCTTGAACACGGCGGTCTTGCCGCCGTCCTCGTAGCCGTACTCCTTGGCCAGCTCCGGCGCCTTCTTCGCCTTCTCGTCGATCCGCAGCAGGTGCGGGTACATCGCGTTGAGGATCCAGGAGTCGGTCTTGCTCAGCGACTGCAGCGGGTTGAAGTTGGACACGTCGGTCGTGGTGCCGATCCGCAGCACCGCGTTGTCGGCGCCGCTGCTGCCGCTCGCCGAGCCGCTGTCCTCGTTGAGCCCGCAGCCCGACAGGGCCAGGGCGGCCGCCGCACCGATCGCGACGGCGGCCTTGCTCATGTTCCTCACCAAACCTCCTGAAGTACGCGAATGATGTTGCCGCCGATGACCTTGGCGATCTCGTCGTCGGAGTAGTCGTGCTGGACCAGCCAGCCGACGATGTTGCTGAAGCACTCGGCCGGGTTCTCCAGCCCGGAGACGTACGGCACGCGCGGGTGATCGACCGCGCCGTGTGCCCGGCCGATCGCCAGGTGCCCGACGAAGCTGTCGTGCAGGCCGACGTGGTCGCCGAAGTTGGTGTCCGGCCCGAACGCCACGTGGTCGATGCCGACCAGCTCGACGCAGTGAACGAAGTGGTCCATCACCGACTCGATCGAGTGGTGCGGATGCTTCGCGGACAGGGTGGTGTGCGGGGCGGCCTCGATGCCGATCACGCCGCCCCGCTCGGCGCAGGCGCGGATCACGTCGTCCGGCTTCATCCGGGGCGTGTCCCAGACCGTGCGGGAGCCGGCGTGGGTGATGAAGACCGGCACCCGGCTGGCCTCGATCACGTCGAGGGACGTCTGGTCGCCGGAGTGCGAGATGTCGATGGCGATGCCGAGCTTGTTCATCCGGTCGACGGCGCGGCGGCCGAAGTGGGTGAGGCCGCCATCGCGCTCCTCGGAGAGCCCGCTGCCGAGCATGTTGGCCTGGCTGTAGGCGATGCCCATCTGGCGGACGCCGAAGCCGTACAGGATGTCGATCCGGTCCAGCTCGTTCTCGATCATCGTGGCCGCCTCCAGCCCCGCCACCAGGGCGAGCCGGCCGTTGCGCTTGGCCGCGAAGATCTCGTCGAGGGTGGTCGCCACCACCACGTAGTCCTGCTTGGCGATGTCGGCGAAGCGGAGCCCGATGTCGTAGATAACGTCGTCCCACTTCCAGGCGTGCTCGCTGGTGACGCAGCCGGTGCCGTTCATGAAGTTGTCGAAGACGGCGGTGAGGCCGGACCGCGCGAGCCCTTCGAACCCGAAGGCGTTGCGTCCGGTGCGGTTGTAGTCGCGCAGCTGCGTGACGTCGGCCGGAAGGATCTTGGGGTGCTCGTGCAACGAGATCGCGGCGTGTTCGCGGAGCAGCCGGGCGACCCGCTCCCGCTGGCCGTTGGAGAGCCCGAGGTCGTGCTCGGGCACCCGGCCCAGCTCCGGGGCCAGCTCGAACACCTTGTAGTCGGCGTGGGGGGCCAGATAGTCGAACGACTTGTAACCCCCATACCGGGCGGCGGGTTCCTGCACGCGTCCACCTCACGTCGGTACGGATTGAAGGCCTGAGGACAGAGGTCTGACCTCCAGCCATCGGCACCGTACGCGAGAGCGGCGCTCGTTAGGAAGTCGTTGTGGCCGGACCGTTACCTGCTACGGACGTGTTTCGGCTGGCAGTATTCGCCCACCTCGATCACTCGGCGTCCGTGTGTGGTATAAAAATACCGGCATAGAAATACCGCGTACGGAGGCAGGTTGTCATGATCGAGCTCAAGTCGGCCGAGGAGATCGGCCGGATGGCGGTGACCGGCCAGTTCGTCGGCGAGCTGCTCGCCGAGCTGAGCGGTGTCGCCGGGGTCGGCGTCAACCTGCTCGACGTCGAACACTACGCCCGCCGCCGGATCAAGGAACGCGGCGCCGAATCCTGCTACTGGGACTACGCCCCGTCGTTCGGCCGCGGCCCGTTCCGCAACGTGCTGTGCCTGTCGGTCAACGACGCGGTGCTACACGGCCTGCCGCACGACTACGTCTTGCGGGACGGCGACCTGCTCAGCATCGACATGGCGGTCAGTATCGACGGATGGTCCGCGGACTCCGCGCTCTCCGTCATCGTCGGCACCCCCGACCCGGCCGACCTCAAGCTGATCGAGGCCACCGAGGTCGCGCTGGAGGCCGCCATCACCGCCGCCCGGCCCGGCGGCCGCCTCGGCGACGTCTCCGCCGCGATCGGCGAGGTCGCCCACTCCTACGGCTACAGCGTCAACGGCGAGTTCGGCGGGCACGGCATCGGCCGCACCATGCACGAGGCCCCGCACGTCGCCAACAACGGCCGTGCCCGCCGCGGCATGAAGCTCGACCCCGGCCTGACCATCGCCATCGAGCCCTGGTTCTGCCGCTCCACCGACAAAATCAAGTTCGACAACGACGGCTGGACGATCCGCTCCGCCGACGGCTCGCGCACCGCCCACTCCGAACACACGGTCGCCATCACGGCTTCCGGCCCCCAGGTCCTGACCCGCCGGCCCACTCGGCCCGAGTAGCGCATACCGCCGCGGCCGGGCGCCGGGTCACCGGTGGCGTAGACCGTCCATCAGCAGGGTGAGCAGGCGCTCGACCCGGTTGGCGTCGGCCGGGCCGCGGTCGGTGGCCCAGGCGATGCCGGTGGCCTGGATGAGCAGGTCGATGGCGTTGACGTCGGAGCGCACCGCGCCGGTGCGCTGGGCCTCCGTGAGCAGCCGGGTGGCCGCGGCCTGGATGATGCCGCACGAGTTCTGCAGGGGGCCGGTCGGTTCGCGCAGCGAGGCCAGCACCGAGCCGGGCAGGACCTGGAACGACTGGGTGTAGGCGACGAACTCGCGCAGCCAGGTGCCCAGGGCCTCGGCCGGGTCGGTGCTGGCCGGGTCCGGCTCGTTGGCGGCCAGCTGCTCGAAGCGTTCGCGCACGACCGCCTCGATCAGGGCCTCCCGCGTCGGGAAGTGCCGGTAGAGGGTCGCGTTGCCCACGTTGGCGCGCTGCGCGATGCCGTCGAGCGAGGCCTCGGTGCCGTGTTCGCGGAATGCCTCGGTGGCCGCGGCGACCAGCCGTTCGTAGTTGCGGCGCGCGTCGGCGCGCAGGCCCCGTCGTGCCGTGGTCGTGCCCGCGGGCGCCGGTGCCTGCGCCGGCGGGGTGGCGGTGACCGCGGCGGGGGCGGCGATGGCCGCCGGGCCGCGACGTGCGGCCATTAGCGCCATCCTGCTTGCGAAACGGGGAGCATCCCCTTATCGTACATCACATAAACGGGGACTCTCCCCGTTAGCGTCGGAGCTGATCTCCGCCCTCCGCGTCGCCGTCGGCCCGCGGCACTTCCGCATGTGAGGATCTTCATGCCTGCTTCCACCGCCACGCCCACCACGACCGCGTCGGGACGTGATGCCGGACGGCTCGGCAATCATCCGGGAGTCATCCTCGCCCTCCTCGTGACCTGTTACCTGATGATCATCGTCGACAACAACGTGGTGACCATCGCGCTGCCGCAGATCCAGTCCAGCCTGCACATGTCCGCGACCGGCCTGTCCTGGGTGCTCAGCTCCTACACGCTGACCTTCGGCGGTCTGCTGCTGCTCGGTGGCCGGGCCGGTGACGTGTTCGGCCGCCGCCGTGTCTTCGTGACCGGGGTGGTCCTGTTCACGGTCAGCTCGCTGCTGGGCGGTCTGGCGGCCACGGCGTGGTGGCTCCTGGCCGCACGCGCCGTGCAGGGCCTCGGTGCCGCACTGGCGTCCCCGGGCGCGATGGCGTTGCTGATGACCAACTTCAAGGAGGGCCCGGCCCGCAATCGGGCGCTGGCGGTGTACTCCACGCTCGCGGGCCTCGGCATGGCGATCGGGATGATCCTCGGCGGCCTGCTGACGGAGTGGACGTCGTGGCGCTGGGTGCTGTTCATCAACGTGCCGTTCGGCGCCGTCATCGCCATCCTGACGCCGATCTACATCGCCGACCCGGAACGCCACCCCGGTCGCATCGACATCATCGGTGCGTTGACCGGCACCGCCGCCACCGCCGCGCTGGTGTACGGGTTCATCCGGGCCTCCGAGGACGGCTGGGGTGATGCGCTGACGCTGACCGCCTTCGCCGCGGCCGTCGTGCTGCTGGCGGTGTTCCTGTTGGTGCAGCGGCGCGTCCCGCACCCGACGCTGCCGCTGCGGCTGTTCGCCGACCGCAACCGGGCGGCCGGCTACGCCACCGTCCTGCTGGCCATGGCGTGCCTGTTCGGCGTGCTGTTCTTCATCTCCCAGTTCCTGCAGAACATCCTCGGGTACTCGGCGTTGCAGGCCGGCCTGGCCTTCCTGCCCATGGCGGCCGGCATGTTCGGCATGTCCCGCCTCACGCCCTGGCTGCTGCCCCGGGTCGGTGCGTTGCGGCTGATCCTGATCGGGCTGGCGGTGGTGGCCGGCGGTGCGGGGTGGCTGTCGCAGCTCGACGACCACACCGCCTACGCGCCCGGCCTGCTGGTGCCGATGCTCATGCTCGGTGTCGGCATCGGAACGTTCCTGATGCCGCTCACCGCGCTTATCCTCGGCGGCGTGGCGCCTCGTGACTCGGGGGCGGCCGCCGGCACCATGCAGACGATGCAGCAGGTCGGTGGGTCGCTCGGGCTGGCGATCCTGGTCACGGCCTACGGCACGACGCTCCGTCTGGATGGCGCGCGCACCCCGTCGTTGATCGCGCACGCCATGGGCAACGCCTTCATCGCCGCCACGGTCAGCGTGGTGCTGGCCTTCGTCCTCGTTGCCATCGTGATCCGGCCCAACCGGCCCCGGGCCTGACCGGGAGGGTCGCCGCGCGAGCACGCGCCTGCCCGCAACCAGCGCCGACCGGACCACCGCTCGTCGGGGTCGCCGAAGGTGAGCGCCACGCCGCAGACGGCAGGGTCCGGGCACTGTCCAGTGTGGACGCCGCCACGGCGGTCACCGCGAACTCGGGGAGCGCGGCCAGGGCCGGTAGGTGCGCCCGGACCGCCCAGCTGCACGCCCCGGCGGGTTGCTAAACGGGGGGACTCCCCCTTATGGTACGTGAACCGGGGACTCACCCCGAATGATCCCAATGCTTGCGCACCACAGGGTTTCTCGGTCCAAAAACCTATCTAACTGATGGATGTTGCAGACATTTCGAGGTCAGGCGAAGAGAAACGGGGGAGATCTTCGATGCGTTCCGGCGCGAAACTCCGGGCGGTGCCGCTGGTGGCCGCCGTGGTGTTCCTCATCACCGGCTGCGGCTCCGCCGACGCGGCCGGCACGACCCCGGCGGGCGGAACCTTGACCGTCGCGGTGACCTCCGACCCGCAGTGCCTCGATCCGCAACAGGCCGGCAGCAGTGACGCGATCACCGTGACGCGGCAGTTCGTCGACTCCCTGACCGACCACGACCCGGACAGCGGCAAGCTCAGCGGCTGGCTCGCCACCTCCTGGGAGGTCGACCCGCAGGTCACCAGCTTCACGTTCCACCTGCGCGAGGACGCCACGTTCAGCGACGGAACACCGGTCGACGCCCAGGCGGTCAAGGACAACCTCGACGGCCTCATCAAGCTGGGCGCCCGCGCCGTCCAGGCATCCACCTACCTGAGCGGTTACCGCGAGACCGTCGTGGTCGACCCGCACACGGCCCGGGTCGAGTTCTCCAAACCCAACGCGCAGTTCCTCAAGGCCACCTCCACCACGAGCCTCGGCCTCGTCGCCGCGTCCAGCCTGGCCCAGCCGGCCGCCGACCGCTGCGCCAAAGGCATCGTCGGCTCGGGGCCGTTCCTCCTCGACCAGTACACCCGCAACCAGCAGGTTGTCCAGCGCCGCCGGACCGGCTACGCCTGGAGCCCGGAGCGGATGGCGAACCGCGGCGCAGCATACCTCGACCGCCTCGTCTTCAAGATCGTGCCGGAGGTGAACGTCCGGGTCGGGCTGCTGGAGTCCGGGCAGGCGGACGCCGTGCTCGGGGTCGGCCCGCAGGACACCGACCGGGTCAAACGAGCCGGGCTGGTGCTCTCGTCGCGACCCAACCCCGGCCTGGTGTACGGCATCAACGCCAACCGGTCACGCCCCTTGGTCGCCGACGGCTCGGTGACCCGCGCGATTCAACGGGCGATCGACCGGCAGCAGGTGATCGACACCATTCTGAGCCCGGACTACCACGCGGCCACCAGCGTGCTGTCCAGCCCCACACCCGGCTACGTCGACCTCAGCGGTGCCCTGTCCGCCGACGCCGCCGCAGCCACGGCGATCCTCACCACCGCCGGCTGGGTGCCCGGACCGGACGGCGTGCGGGTCCGCGACGGCCAGCGGCTGAGCCTGGTGGTGCGCTACTACACCCCTGACTCCGGCCTCGCCGAGTCCAGTCTGGCGCTGATCCAGCAGCAACTGCGGAAGGTCGGCGTGGACGTCGCGCTGAAGCCCACCCCGATCACCCAGGCGATCCAGACCTTCAAGGACGGCGACTACGACCTGATCTGGGGCAACGCGTCGGCCGCGGACCCCGACATCCTGCGCAACTACTTCACCGTCCAGGGCCTCAACGTCGTCCGGCTGACCGCCGGACCGTTGCAGGACGCCCTCTACGCACAGGCCGTCGAAGGCGACCCGGGCCGCCGCGCGCAACAGGTGGCCCTGGCGCAGAGGCTGCTCGTCGAAGAGGGCTACGCGGTCCCCGTCTACGAGCCGACCACCGTCGTCGGGCTGTCGGCGAAGGTCCACGGCGTGCGCTTCGACTCCGCGTCGCGCCTGCAGTTCGTCGATGTCCGGCGCTCATGAGTCCCACGACTCCAACCTGCGGAAAGGGTGGTCGCTGATGCCGGCAACCAGAGAACTTCACCTCAACGTCAACCTGCTCGGCGGTCTCGGCGAGCACCCCGGCGCCTGGCGCTGGCCCGGCACCGACCCGCTGTCGTTCCTGCACGTCGATCGGTACGTCGAGGCCGCCATCGTGGCCGAACGCGGCGCCCTGGACGCGGTGTTCCTGGCCGACTCGCCGGGCATCGTGCAGGACATCCGCACCCAGCCCCTGTACAACGGGCTGGAGCCCACGCTGGTGCTGACCGCCGTCGCCCGGGCCACCGAGCGGATCGGGCTGATCGGCACCGCGTCCACCAGCTACAACGAGCCCTACAACGTGGCCCGCCGCTTCATGACGCTCGACCTGATCAGCCACGGCCGGGCGGCCTGGAACGCGGTCACCACGTACAACTCGGTGTCGGCGCACAACTTCGGCGCCACCGAGCCGACCCGCGAGCAGCGTTACGCCCGGGGCAACGAGTTCGTCGACGTGGTCCGCGCCTTGTGGACCAGCTGGCAGCCGGGGGCGCTGGTCGCCGACGAGGTCGGCGGCCAGTTCGCCGACCCGAGCCTGATCCGTCCGATCAAGCATGCCGGCGAGCACTTCACGGTGCACGGCGCGCTCACCCTGCCGCCGTCAGAGCAGGGCTACCCGGTCATCTACCAGGCGGGCGGCGGTGTCGAGGGCCGCGACCTCGCCGGGCGGACCGCCGACGCCGTCTTCTCCGCCGCCGTCGACGAGCAGGACGCCCAGGCCAACGCCGCGGCCATCCGCCGGTCCGCGGCCGGGTACGGGCGCTCACCCGACTCGATCATCATCCTGCCCGGGCTGCGCACATCGGTCGCCAGCACCGAACGCGAAGCTGTCGAACGGCGTGAGCGGCTGCGCGACCTGGCCGACCAGAGCGGCGTCATCAAGGGCCTGGCCACCAAGCTGCGGGTCGATGCCGACGCGTTGCGGCTGGACCAGCCGGTGCCATCCGAACTGCTGGCCGCCGCGCACGGGCCGGCCGGCGGGCGCGACGAGGACACGCTGCTGCGGCTGGCCCGCCAGGGAACGACCGTCCGCGAACTGCTGCGCGCCTTCGGCCCCGGACACCTGGTCGCCGTCGGCACGCCCGAGCACGTGGCCGACACCATCCAGCGCTGGTTCGAGTCGGGCGCGGCGGACGGGTTCAACCTGATGCCCGACACGCTCCACGACGGCCTGCCCGACTTCGTCGACCACGTGATACCGATTCTGCGCCGGCGGGGGCTCTTCCGCACCGAGTACCGGGGTACGACCCTGCGCGAGCACTACGGGCTGCCGGTGCCCACCCGGCCCGTGGCGTTGGCCCGATGACGGTCGGCGATCGATGCCTCGCTACCTGATCCGGCGGACGCTCAGGGCGGTCTTCGTGCTGTGGGCCGCCTTCACCGTGTCCTTCGCGATGCTGTACCTCCTGCCGGGCGACCCGATCGCGGTCATGGTGGGAGGCTCCGCCGGCGCCTACACCCCGGAGCAGATCGACGAACTGCGCAGCCAGTACGGGCTGGACCGGTCCGTACCCATGCAGTACGTGACGCAGCTCTGGCAGGCGCTGCACGGCGACTTCGGCACATCGATACAGACCGGTGCGCCGGTCCGAGGGATGCTCAGCCATGCGTTGCCGCAGACGGCGCTGCTGGCCCTCACCGCGTTCATCCTTGCCGTAGTGGGCGGCCTGGGCGTCGCACTGGCGGCGACGTCCAGCCGGCACCCCGCCCTGCGCCAGGTCCTGCTGTCGCTGCCCGGCGTCGGCACCTCCCTGCCGACGTTCTGGATCGGGCTGCTGCTGGTCGACCTCGTCTCGTTCCGCTGGCGGCTGCTGCCCGCGCTGGGCAACGACGGCTGGCAGAGTCTCGTCCTACCGGCCGTCACGCTCGCCCTGCCCAGCGGCTCGGTGCTCGCCCAGGTCTTCGCCAAGAGCATGCGCGGCACCCTGCGGGAACCGTACGTGAACACCGCCCGGGCCAAGGGGGCGAGCCGGGCCCGGGTCCACCTGCGCCACGCGGCGCGCAACGCCGCACTGCCGACCGTGACCCTGAGCGGCATCATCGTCGGCAACCTGTTCGCCGGGGCGGTGGTCGTGGAGACCGTGTTCTCCCGCGAGGGCATCGGCCGGATCACCGCGGACGCGGTCCTGAGCCAGGACATCCCCGTGGTCCAGGGTGCCGTGGTGCTCAGCGCGGTCGTGTTCGTCCTGGTCAACCTGGCCGTCGACGCGGCGTATCCGATCCTGGATCCGCGGATCACCAGCGGCCGGGCCACATTCCGGAGAAAGGCCGACGTCCAATGGTCGATCTGATCGACGTACCGGCACCGGTCGACGGTCCCGCCCCGACCCGGACGGCGGCACTTCGCTCGGCCGCCGCCTACCTGCTGTACCGGCTCGATCTGGTCCTCTGCGTGTTGTGGCTGGTCATGGTAGCCGGCTGGGCCGTGCTGCCCGGCGTGTTCAGCCGGCAGGATCCGCTCACCGGCGTCGCGGCCGAGCGGCTGCGACCACCCTCGGCCCACCACCCGCTCGGCACGGATCAGCTCGGTCGCGACCTGTACGCCCGGGTGGTGCACGGTGCCGCGCTCTCCTTGCAGGCAGCCCTGATCGCCGTCGGCGTCGCCCTCGTCCTGGGCTCGGCCGTGGGCCTGGCCGCCGGCTCCCTGGGGCACCGGGCCGGCGAGCTGATCATGCGGATCGTCGACGTCCTGCTCGCCATTCCCGCCCTGCTGACCGCCCTCGCGCTCATCACCGCGCTCGGCTTCGGCACGGTCCAGGTGGCGGTCGCCGTCGGCGTCGCCACCGCCGCCACCTTCGCCCGGGTGATGCGGGCCGAGGTGCTGCGCATCCGGGCCGCACCCTACATCGGTGCCGCCCGCTGCGCCGGCGCCCGCGGCTGGTGGATCGCCGTACGGCACGTCATACCCAACACGGCCGGCCCGGTCCTGGTGCTGGCGGCGCTCGAGTTCGGCACGGCGATCCTGTTCATCTCCACCCTCAGCTTCCTCGGCCTCGGCGCCGCCCCGCCCGCCCCCGAATGGGGCTCGCTGGTGTCGGCCGGCCGCAACTACCTCAACACCGCGTGGTGGTTGACCACCCTGCCCAGCATCACCGTGGCCGTCACCGTGCTGGCCGCCAACCGCATCGCCCGGCAGCTGGAGCACCGCCGTGGCTGACCTGCTGTCCGTCCGTAGGCTCCGGGTCAGCTACCGGTCCGGACGCCAAACCGTCCCGGCGGTCGCCGGCGTCGACCTGACCGTGCGGCGCGGCGAGGTGGTAGCGGTCGTCGGCGAATCCGGCTCCGGCAAAAGCACCATCGCCCACGCGATCATCGGCCTGCTGCGGGACAACGCGCGGATCGAGGCGGGAGAGATCCTCTTCGCCGGTACCGATCTGCTGACCCGCACCGACCGGCAGCTGGGGGAGGTGCGCGGCCGGGGCATCGGGTTCATCCCGCAGGACCCCGCCGTCTCGCTGAACCCGGTGCTGCCGGTCGGCATCCAGGTCGCCGAGGTGCTGCTCATCCACCGCCAGGCCCGCGACCGGCGCGACGCGCTGGCGCAGGCGGTGGACCTGCTGGCCAGGGCCGGCCTGCCGGACCCGCAGCGGTGCGCCCATCAGTACCCGCACCAGCTCTCCGGCGGCATGTGCCAACGGGTGCTCATCGCCATCGCGCTGGCCGGCCGGCCGCAACTGCTGATCGCCGACGAACCGACCAGCGCCTTGGACGTGACGGTCCAGCGCCAGATCCTCGACCATCTCGAGGCACTGGCCCGGGAGGACGGCACCGCCGTCCTGCTGATCACCCACGACCTCGCCGTCGCCGCCGACCGGGCACAGCAGATCGTCGTGCTGTCCCAGGGCCGGTTGGTGGAGCAGGGCCCGACCGAGGCGCTGCTGGCCGACCCGACGCACCCGTACACCCAGCGGCTGGTCGCCGACGCGCCACGCCTGACCGACAGCCGGCTGGAGGCCGGCGCGCCCCCGCCCCCCACCGGCCCGCCGCGGCAACCTGTGCTCACCGTGCGTGGCCTCACCAAGGTGTACCGCGGTGACACGCCCGCGGTCGACGGCATCGACTTGAGCATCGCGCGCGGCGAGACCCTCGCACTGGTCGGGGAGTCCGGCTCCGGCAAGTCCACCACCGCCCGGCTGCTGGTAGGCCTGGACCGGCCGACCGCCGGCAGCATCCTCGTCGACGGCGTCGACGTCTCAGCCCTCAACCGTGCCGGCCGGCGGGCGCTGCACCGGCGGGTCCAGATCGTGGATCAGAACCCCTACGCCGCCATGGATCCGCGCTTCACCGTCCGGCAGATCGTGGAGGAACCCCTGCGCGCCTTCCGCGTCGCCGACCGGCCCGCACGGCAGGCCCGGATCGCCGAGCTGCTCGACCAGGTGGCGCTGCCCGCGTCGCTGGCCCGCCGCCGCCCGGCGGAGCTGTCCGGCGGCCAGCGCCAGCGCGTGGCCATCGCGCGGGCCCTGGCCCTGCACCCGCAGCTGCTGATCTGCGACGAGCCGGTGTCCGCCCTGGACGTCACCGTTCAGGCACAGATCCTGCGCCTGTTGGCCCGGCTGCGCGCCGAACTCGGACTGTCCATGCTGTTCATCACCCACGACCTGGCGGTGGTGCGCCGGATCGCCGACCGGGTGGCGGTGATGCGAGCGGGCCGACTGGTGGAGACCGGCCATGCCGACGACGTCCTGACCCGCCCCGATCATCCGTACACCCGCCAACTGCTGGAGGCGGTGCCCGGCGCGGACCGGGCCGTACTGGCCGCACCGCGTCCCTCCTCGCCCCTGCCCGGCGAGTGAGCCGGACCGCCGCCGTACGAGGAAACAGGCTGGAACGTAGGCTGGCAAGGTGGCGACGCTGCTGCAGCAACGCGGGACGCTTGTCTCCCCGACATACCGCCTGTTCGCGCTGCACGATCCCGAATGCGATGACAGCTCCAACTTCGAGGTCTCCACGATCGCGGCGATCAACGACACCGTCGGCTGGGCGTACGGCATGGTCTCGATCAGCACCGTCCTGGACATCGTCAACACCACGGTGCACGTCGAGGTCTGGGACGCCGACCCAGGTCCCGCGATCTCCGCCGCGGACCTCGAGCGGGAGGCTGAACTTGACTTTCCCAGCGGCCGGTACTGCATCGACAAGGCCACGAACGATCAGGACCGGCTCGGCATCGACCTGCCACACGGACCCGGCATGTACCGCGTCCACATCACGGGGCAACGAGCCGAGGCCCGCGACCGCCGCGACCGCGTGTACGCACACATGAACCAGGTTCCGCTTGATGTCGCGGCCCCGGAAATCGAAGGGCTGGAGACCTATCTCCTCCGACTCTGGCGTGTCGGCGAATCACCGCCGGAACCAGTCACCTAGTCCTTATCGGTCCAGTTCATCACACGTACCGTCACCGAGGCGGCTTGGGCGGCGCCGCGGTTCCCGGCGTCGTACCCTGCACGCATGATCTGGCGACCTCGCAGTCTGCTGTACACGGCCGTGGTCGTGTCGCTGCTCACCGGTTGTACCGCGGCGCCGTCCACCACGCCGCAGGCCGCTCGGCGGATCGCCTCGTCGGCGTCACCGTCCGGTGCGGCCAACGCGTGCCGATGGGCGCCGGTCCCTCCCGGCAACGCGGCGATCAAGGACGTCGGCACACCCCCGGCCAGCATCCCCGCCGCCGCCAAGGCGACCATGACCATGACCACCAACCTTGGGTTGGTCGAGATCACGATGGACGCCAAGGCCGCCCCGTGCGCGGTGGCGAGCTTTGCCTACCTGGCCGGCCGGAAGTTCTTCGACGGCAGCTCCTGCCACCGGCTCGTGACGGCCAAGCTCTTCGTTCTGCAGTGCGGCGACCCGTCCGGCACGGGCATGGGTGGCCCCGCGTACCAGTACGCGGAGGAGAACCTCGAAGCCGGGCGGTTCGGCTACTCCCGCGGCTCAGTGGCCGTGGCCCGCTCCGACACATCGGGCACGAGCGGCAGCCAGTTCTTCATCAACTACGCCGACAACCCGCGCCTGCCCGCGAACTACACCCCGTTGGGCACGATCACCAAAGGTACGGACATCATCGACAAGGTGGCCGCCGGCGGCGTCGCCTCCGGCACCAACGACCCGGACGACGGTGTCCCGAAAATCGGCATCGTCCTGCAACAGGTGACGGTCGCCTACGGCTGACGATCGTGCCGGGCGGGAGCCGGGCGCAGGGTCCTCAGTCAGGTGCCGTCGGCTGGATCACGCCCAGGCGAGACGGTGGCGGAGCAGGACCTGCTCGTCCTCTCGTCGTCGGTGGTGCCTTACTACCAGATGCGTTCGATCGAGTCGGCCTTGAGCCGTTCGACCTCGACGAGCCCGAACCCGGCCGCCTCGACGAGGGGGAGTTGCCGGCGGAGCCTGCCGTGGCTGTATACGTTGGCACGATGGTGAACTCTGGTGCGGATTCGCAGTCGAGGTACGCCTGGCTCGCCAGGGTCGGATGCGAGGGTGGGCCGGTGCGGCCGCGTACGTGCAACGACACCTGCCCACCGGCGGGGTCGAGATCCACTTTCCGATCGGCGGCCGTCCCCAGCTGGTCGGCCCGCTGACCGGTCCGGAGATCGAGGTCATCCCGCCACACCCCACCATCGTGGGGCGTGCGGTTTCAGCCGGGGACTGCGCCGCCCCTGCAGGCGGTGGGGGTGAGTCCCAAGGTTCTGCAGCGCACCTTGCGGTTTCAGGGATTTCTCGCGCTGGCTCAGGCCTGCGTGAGGCCCTCGGGCCGGCCTGGCGCGGACGGCGTGGCGGGGCTGGCGGTCGACGTGGTTATGCCGACCAGGCACACCTCCGCCGTGAGTGCCTGCGCCTGACCGGCCTCACCCCGAGCCGGCTCCTCGGGGTACCGCCGATCGCTGCGCCTGCGGCCATGAGCACTCCGCCTCCTACACACCCTTCCTCGCCACCCGCAGTAGGCCGCCACTGCGGCTCTGAGCCTGCGTGTTTCGTTCAAGACTCGCCTTCACACCGCCTATAGCGTCGAACACGTGCTTGCCCTTGCACTCGACAGGACCGACCCGGATCTGCCGGAACGGGCCCGGAGGACCCGGTCGGAGTTCTTCTCCCACGGGTTGTCCGACCGCACGCTCGTGTCACTCCTGAGCCAGTTCTGCGCCGCGAGGACCGAGGGCCGGCGGTAGCTCTCGTTCACCGCGATGGGCGGGGCCTGCAACAGGGTCGCCGAGGACACCACCGCGTTCGCCCACCGCGGCGAGCGCTATCTGCTCGAACACATCGGCGACCCGGACCCGTGGGTCGATCGTTCCTGGGCGACCGCCCATGCCGGCGGCAGCGAAGGAGAGACATGAGCAAGGTGTTCAGCGCCCACGCGGTATCCGTCAACGGCTATATCAGCGGTCGCACTCCCGATGGTGCGGAGGAGTTCGGACGCGGGCTGGGGGACGCGCCCATGCTCTTCGACTGGTACTTCGACGGGGACACGCCGAGCAGGTTGTTCGACGGGTTCAAGCTCGACGAGCCCAGCGCCCGGTTCTTCCACGCCATCGCGGCCCGAGTGGGAGCCGCGGTGGCCGGGCGCACCACGTACGAGCACTCCAGCCACTGGGGAGGTGGTAGCCCGCACCCGACGGCGCCGCTGTTCGTGGTCAGCCACCGGCCCGCGCCCGAGATCAGCGAGCGGCAGACGCTCGTCACCACCGGCGTCGAGGACGCCATCGCCGCGGCCCGCAAGGCCGCCGGCGACAAGGACGTCGCCCTGATGGGTGGCGGTCTGGTCACCGAGGCGCTCAAGGCGGGATCGTCGACGAGCTCATCCTGCACCAGGTGCCTATCCTGCTGAGCGGCGGTCGCCGCTTCTTCCAGGAACTCCCGGAGTACGTGCGGCTGCGTCTGTTGGAAGTCATCTCGGCGTCCGGCGTGACGCACCTGCGCTACGAGGTGGTCCGATGATCATCGTCACCGGCGGGCTCGGCATGATCGGCGCCCATACTGCCCGTGCGTCCGTCGTCGTCACCTCCCACCGCTGGACCGACGTCCCGTCGTTCCTCGCCGGCACCCCCGCTGAAAAGGAGCACTCCCATGCTTGACCCCGACGTGCGCCGCGTCCTCGACAGCGCCTCGATCGCCCACCTCGCCACCATCCTCCCGGACGGGCTCGCCGCACTCCACCCCCGTCTACGTCGGCACCCACGGCGATCGGGTCGTCTTCTTCACCGGCCCAGGCAGTAAGGCCCGCAACCTGCACCGCGACCCTCGCATGGCGCTGTCCATCGCACCGGACCGCGGTTTCAGGCGAGCGTCTCACGGAGGATGCGCACAGCTCGCGGACCGACTCCGTGCATCGCCAGGAGGTCGGCATCGGTAAGGGCGGCCACCTGGGCGAGCGTGGTGATGCCGGCGCCGGTGAGGGCCCGGGTGGCGGGCCCTCCGATGGCCTTGGGCAGGTCGCCGGCCTCACCGGGTGCTGCGGTGCCCCCCGCGGCCACTCGCGCGGCGAGCTGCTTCGGCGCCCGCGACAGCCAGGCGCGACGCACCCAATGGTTGAGCTGTTGAGCGTTGATGTCCCCGATCGCGACACGTACGCCGACCGGTGCCGCACCGCGGACCAGCCGCTGCGCGGTCGGATGCGTGGCAAGGACCTCCTCAACATCCGGCACGGGGAGCCGGAGTTCCACCAGGCGGTCCTTGTCCACCGAGGCGAATCGCCTGTCGCGCACCGTGAACGCGACGATTCCTGAGCCCAGGACCTCCTCAGCGGTCTCGGGATAGGAAAGGGCAGCCTTGCGAAGCTGGGCGAGCGTCGTCATGGATCAAGCCTAAGTTGAGCCGCTCACCTCGTTCGGGTCAACAGCGGGCGCCGCCCAGTGATGGTCAGCAGGATGTCCTTGACCGGCATCTCGACCGGTTCCCCGTCACCGATGCGGACATCGGCGTCGGTACCCCGCAACTGGATGCCCGCCAGATCGACGCCGAAGTAGGAAAGGCTGCGCGGGCTGGCGTTCGTCAGGACCAGGGCCACCCGCTCGACCGGCGGCGACGGCAAACCCAACGGTTCGGTGATGTCCAGGCCGTGAATGGTGTCGTGGCTCAGCGCGCCGGCGGGGCCACCGCCCGGTGGCTGCCACGGGTTGGCGATATTGGCCCGCAGTGCGGCCAGCAGCTCGGCCCCGGACATCCGGGAAGCGTCCCTGCGGGCCGCCCGGTCGGCGTACCGGTTGAACGAGAAACCTGCCGCGGCCAGCCCCACCACCACGCTGGGCAGGCTCGTACGGAAGGGCATGGTGATGTGTGCGACGACCTCGCGTACCCGCCAACCCCCGCACAGGGACGGATAGTCCCACTCGTCGTCCTGGAGCCCGGAAAGGAGACCGGCCAGTCGCTCCCGCTCGGCGCGGATGTGCGGCGTGAGGTCTGTCTGGGTCGATGACATGAACGAAAGCCTTCCGGTGGTGGCTGATGAGTCACCTCTTGTACGACCGGCAGCGGCCGGACTCATCGCTCCCCGGGAAATCAGGTTTCGAGAACTTCCGGCAGACCGAACTCCGCGAAACGGTCGCCGCAACCCAGGAACGTCACGATCTCGCTGATCCGCCCGCCCCGGCACTCGATCACCAACAGCGCCAACGGCGCCAACGTGCCGTTCGCGTCCGGCCGGTACTGGCCGAGCGTCCAACACCCGTTGACCAGGTCACCAGGGACGAGACGGTCCTCGGCGCAGGTGTCCGACCCGGTCATCACGGCGCCGATCCGGGTTGGCCCGTCCAGCCACCACGCGAACGGCGGCATCCCGGACCGGACATCGTCGGCCAGCACCGCGAGCAGCGTGGGCACGTCGTGCATCTCAAAAGCGTGCACGTACCGCTGGAGAAGATCACGCTGAGTCACGTCATGCAGGTCCGGCGGGTCGGCCCGGCGCGGCCGGTGCTCCGCCAGCGTGGCCCTGGCCCGCTGCAGCGCACTGTTCACCGCGGCCACCGACATCTCCATGACCTCGGCGGCCTCCGTCGCGGCGAACCCGAGGACATCCCGCAACACCAACACCGCACGCTGACGCGGCGGCAACCACTGCAGCGCGGCGATGAAGGCCAGGCGCAGCGTCTCATGCCGGACCGCGAGCGTGGCCGGGTCAACGGTGCCCGCAAGGCGAGAGTCCGCCAACGGCTCGACCCACCGCGTCGGCGGGAGCGGGACACCGATGTCCGGGCCGGACGCGGCCGGCCCCATGTCCCAGGGCAACGCTCGCCGCTGCGCGCCGCGCAACATATCCAGGCAGACATTCGTGGCGATCCGGTGTACCCAGGTCGAGAACCCGGCGCGTTCCGGGTCATAGCTGCCGATCGCGCGCAACGCTCGCAGCATCGTCTCCTGTACGGCGTCCTCTACCTCGCCGGCGGACCCGAGGATGCGGTAGCAGTAACCGGTCAGGGGTCCCCGCAACGGCTCCAGGCTCGTCGCCATGGAATCAGGCTCGCGGCGTACCACCATGGCATCAGTCTTCCATCCGCCGGCCACGGGCTCGACGTCCTCGTACAGTTGGTCGCGCTGGGAGGTTGTAAACAGCCGCCAGCCCAGCGTGCCGTACCAGACCATCACCGGTAGGTGGAGGCCTTAGCCGAGCTGTTCCAGCCTCGCCGACGAACCGTCGATCCCGGCTGTCCATGGCAGCAGAACCGCGGCGAGGCCGGAGACCGCGGCGATCACGCCGGCGCGACGAAGTACGGTGGGCAGCGGTGCGCCGAGTGCCGTCGTCACGGTCGCGGCAACCCAGAGCAGCCCGGCCAGGTTGACCGACCACTTGGCGGTGACGAGGACCGCCCAGGCCACCATGGCGGCCGCCGGGTCGGTGGGATCAGCGGCCAACTGGGTCAGCGCCAGGTTTCCGGCATCGTGCAGCAGACCCGCCAAGCCGGCGCAGGCCAGCAGCCCGCCAGCGAGCGTCATCAACTGCGGCCTATGCTCGGTGGGGCGGGCGGTCATCACGAGCCCGGCCGCGAGCAGGGCGAGCCAGCCGACGACATCGAGGCCCAGCCCGATGAGATGCGCCGCGACCCGTGCGTTCACGACCGTCAACACGGCGGCGGGGTCGGCCGGATTCAGGGTCAGCCCTGATGGCACGACGATGGCCCACGCCAGCGAGCATGGCCAGCAACGAACTCAACAGCAGCGCGCCCGTCAGCCGGGCCGCCGAGTGATGGTCAGCGGGACTCATGGCGGCACGCTAGAACCCTGACGCAGGGAGAAGGTCAAGGCAGGAGGAGGGTGTCGTGTGGCGGATCGGGGAGCTGGCGCGGATGGTCGGGGTATCCGAACGTACCCCCTGCGCCACTACGACAAGATCGGGCTCCTGGTCCCCGCCACGGTGGACCGCGCCACCGGCTACCGGTGGTACGGGGTGACCGAACTGGCCCAACTGGAACGCATCCGAGGACTACAGCACCTTGGCCTGTCACTACGCCAGATCGCCGACGTCCTGGACGCCCCCGACGCGCACCTGCGGCAGGCCCTGGCCGAAACGTGGCCGCCCTTCGGAGCGACATCGAGGCCAAGGCCGCAGCCGTGGCCGCCGCCGAGGGCCGGCTCGCCACGCCGACGTCAGTCCTGCCCCAAAGGGCCACGGTCGGCGCGCGCCGACTGCGCGTGCGCCACCTGAGCGTCGCCCACCCGTCCGCGCTGGCGGCCCTGTGCCCGCCACCGCCGACGACCCTGCTCACCTGGCTCAGCGGGCAACCCACCGGGAACTTCGTCGCGGCCGTCACCGTCGACCGCGGCGGCGAACGGCTCGACCTGCCCGCCCGTTCGGTGGTGCGAGCCGTCGTCCCACCGGCAATCGGAGTGGTCCGGGCCGGCCTCGACCTGTTCGACTGGCTGCACCGCCGTGGCCTGACCGTCGCCGGGCCCACCCTGGAGGAGCACCTGATAGACGCTGACCACGCCGTCGCGACCGTGTTGGAGGTACCCGTGGCCGTCGCGACTGTCTTGGAGGTACCCGTGCAGTCCGCGACACCCCCGACCCACCGCGACGCCGACCGGACCCGCCCGCACTGAAACGCCCAGGGCACCGACAAGGTCTAGAGGGGCTTGTCGGGACGGTAGGGCTGTCGACCCTTCTGTCGGTCAGCGGTGGCTGACGACGTTGACCACCTTGCCGTCCGGGTCGCGGACGAAGAAGCGCCGGACACCCCACTGCTGAACAAGTTCACTGGTTCACCGTCGGTGGACGATCCGCGAGGGCGGAGGTCATGAACGAGCGCCATATTGCCCGGGGCAGTGTGTCGCTCGTGACCGGGCTGCCGTCGACGTCGCGTAGAGGGCCTGGCTTGTCGCGGCCGACCCACACGACGCTCGCGAGTTCTGATGTGTAGCCGGCAAGCCACACGTCCTGGTTGAAGGTTCTGTCCCATTCCTTGTTGCCTGACTTGACCGCGGCCGGCCGACCGTCGAGCAGATCTTCGCTCGCGTCCCTGACGAGCATGTCCGTGATTCTCGTCGCCGTCGTAGCCCGTACCGCACGTCTGTGGGGATACATCGGAGGCGTCCAGTTCATCGCGCGAACCTGATCGACGAAGTGGCGTTCAACGCTGATGCCCCTATGAGCGATCGCGGCGTATACGACTGCCATTTCCAACGGGCTTACCGGGTAGCTGCCGGTGGCGATGGCAGCAGCAGTGCGGGATGGCCTGGCATCACCACTCGACAGCGCCGGACGATCGCCATGGACACGCTGAACGCCAAGTTGAAAAGCCTGCTCCGCTACCCGGTCAGGTCCGAGTTTCTCGGTCACGCCCAGGTACGGCGCGGTCAATGATTTTGGCAGTGCGGACTTGAGTGAACACGGGCCACACGAACGGGGTCCTGGCCATGATGCCTCGGCGTTGACGCCAGCCTCCAGCGCCGCAGCGAGGACTACCGGCAGGAATGTGCCAGCAGGCGACCTCGGCGCTGCCGCGTCATCGAAGAATCCCGCACCTTTCGTACCGCCGTAGTACGCGCGGATCGCGCCGGTTGCGGGGTCGACTGCGACCAGTGCGGCCTTGAGCGCGTCTGGCTGGCCGCGTAGACCGTCGGCGACGGCAGACTCGACGGCACGCTGTGCGGTCTGGTCGATTGTGGTCACGACCTGTAGTCCACCGGTACGGAGCAGTTGGGCAGCAACACCGTTTTTGGCCAACTCGCGCTCGACTTGACTCACGATGAGTCCCGTGGCGCCGGCATGAGCCCGTTCGGGTAGAACGGTAGGATATTGCAACGCTGCCGCCGCCGTCCCGTCGACGGCGCCCCGTTCGACCATTGCAGCCAGGATCCATCGCCACCGGGTCATTGCCGCCACTTCATCCGACGCCGGGTCCAGTCCCGTGGGATCCTTGATGACGGCGACGAGAACCAGCGCTTGAGCCAGATCCAGCCGATCGACATCCGTACCGAAATACGCGACCGCGGCTGCCTGAATGCCGTATGCGCTGCGTCCATAGTAGATCGTGTTGAGGTACCCGCAGAGGATCTCGTCTTTAGTTCTTCGACGTTCGACCTGGATCGCAAGCGCCGCCTCCTGCGCCTTGCGTTGAAGTGTCCGGTCCTGAGTGAGGTACGCGTTGCGAACGTATTGCTGGGTGATGGTCGATGCGCCCTGCGCCGTACCGTGCGCCATGTTTGACCAAACAGCCCGAGTCATGCCGGCTCTTCGAACTTGGCGGGGGTCTGAGGGTCGGCTGACGTTCCACTGTGGACCCCAGCTAATAGATGCCCGTAGCTCTCGTAGATCATGTTGTT
>NZ_JBEPDB010000085.1:0-20276 GCF_040300025.1 Dactylosporangium sp. NPDC000555
ATCAGGCCCGACAGCACGAGGTTGGTGATCTGGATCCAGCCGAGCGAGCCGTTGGCCAGCAGACTCCAGGCGTGCCGGGAGATGTCGAAGTTCTCGCGGGTCAGGGCCTGCGCGAGGCTGACGGTGACGTAGAAGGGGCCGGCGAGCACGCCGTAGCCGAGCAGCGAGCGGGTGACGCGGTTCGCCCGGATCTCGGCGGTCGGGGCGACGGCGGCGGCGGTGATGGGGGCGAGCGTGGCGGTCACGGCTATGTCCTTTTCCTCGTGGGTGCCTTCACCTCTGCTTCGAACGGCACCGCCGCTATCCGACATCGCGGCCCAGATTTTTTTCCGCCCCCGTCGCGTGCGCCACTACCAGCGGTGCGGTTCGACCGGTACGGTCACGCCCCACGATGTAGTCTCGCCGGGACGTGACCGTGCATACACCGGATGTCGTCGACCTCGTGGCGGGGATGCGGCGCCCCGCCGAGTCCGTTAGCGTGGCCCGCTGACGCCGTCGCCGAGGATGGGGAGCTGGTAGGTGCTCGGCCAGAGGTCCGGATATGCCAGGCTGGCCGCGTTCGTCGCGATCCTGTTCGGGATCGTGGCCTGCGCGGGAGACGAATCTCGCTGGGTATCACAGCCCGGAGTCGGGGTCGAACAACAGGCGAGCGCCGTGCCATCGGCCGTGCCGTCGTGGTCGCCCTCGCCCTCGCTGTCGGTGTCGCCGAGCCCGACCGCCTCGCCGACCCCCGCCGCCCCGTCGTCGGCGACGCCCGCCGCGCCCACGGTGACCTCGCAGGCGCCCGAGGGCGGGTTCAACGTCCGCCCGCCGGGCGACGGCCGCGGCCCGGCCGACACGATCATCCGCACCGCGGGCGCCGACGTCGCGCTGACCTTCGACGACGGACCCGACCCGATCAACACCCCGGCGATCCTGCAGGTGCTGCGCGAGAACGGGGTCAAGGCCACGTTCTGCATGGTCGGCTTCCGGGTCCGCGACCGGCCCGACCTGGTGCGCCAGATCTACGCCGACGGGCACACGCTGTGCAACCACTCGTGGCAGCACCTGACGGACCTCGCCAAGCGTGACCCGGCGTATATCGACTGGGACCTGCGGCACACCAACGACATGATCCACGCCGCGGTCGGCGCCGACGCCCCGATCAAGTACTTCCGCGCACCGGGCGGGAACTTCACCCCGTCGCTGGTGGCCAAGGCGTCCGAGCTCGGCATGGCGTCCATCTACTGGGACGTCGACCCGAGGGACTGGGACCACAAGCCGGACAACGGGCACCAGGCCCACATCAACCGGGTCATCGCCCAGGTGAAGTCCCAGATCCGCCAGGGCTCCATCGTCCTGTCGCACGACAACGGCCAGCCCGACACGATCGTCGCCTATCGGCAGCTGATCCCCTGGATGAAGCGGTACTTCGCGCTGGAGGGCCTGCCGACCTGACCGCCAGGGCCGCGCGGTTCAGGCCAGCCGCGCGGCTCAGGCCAGCCGGGCTTCGAGGGCGGCGCGGTCGGGCAGGAACCAGGCGTCGCGGCCGCGGTTGGACTCGCGGATCAGGTCGCGCAGCGCGTCGCTCGCCGCCACGTGCGCGGAGACGTCGCCGATCACGGCCAGGCGCAGGCGGTAGTTGACCAGCTTCTGCAGGATCTCGCCGGCCACCCCGGAGCGCAGCACGAAGAAGTCGCCGGCGAGCCGGCCGACCGGCACGACGAGCAGTTCCACGCCGTGGGAGAGCGCCGCGCCGACGAGGTCGCCGGCGCCGAGCTCCGCGCCGTAGCGCTGGCCCTCGTCGTCCAGCACGAGCGCGTCGACCCCGTTGATCTTCTCGACCCGATCCATGGGACGCCAGGTTACCGCGTCAGTCGGTGCAGGAGCACGTCGTTCATCGCACCGCCGGCGTCGCAGACCTCGGCGGGCAGACCCGCACCGGTCCCTCGACGGCAGTCACCCGCCCAGCGTAGACAGGCGGTAGAGTCCTGATCATGCGATGGTTGCGCGGCTGGCCGGTGTACCGGCAGCTGACCGGGCCGGATTCGACCGGCCGCGGTGCGGCGGTGCGCTCGCCGCGCACGGACGCGATCACCGCCCGCACCACGCAGGCCGACTCGGTCGCCAGGTCGGTGTGCCCCTACTGCGCCGTCGGCTGCGGCCAGCGGGTCTTCGTCAAGGACGGCAAGGTCACCCAGATCGAGGGCGACCCCGACAGCCCGATCTCCCGCGGCCGGCTGTGCCCGAAGGGATCGGCCAGCAAGAGCCTCGTCACCAGCCCGCTGCGGGCCACCCGGGTGAAGTACCGGCGGCCCTACGCGACCGAGTGGGAGGAGCTCGACCTCGCCACGGCGCTGGAGATGATCGCCGACCGCGTGGTCACAGCCCGGGAGCAGACCTGGCAGGACGCCGACGAGCAGGGCCGGCCGGTCAACCGGACGCTGGGCATCGCCAGCCTCGGCGGGGCCACGCTGGACAACGAGGAAAACTATCTCATCAAGAAGCTGTTCACCGCGATCGGCGCGCTGCAGATCGAGAACCAGGCGCGCATTTGACACTCCGCCACCGTCCCCGGTCTGGGGACCAGCTTCGGTCGCGGCGGCGCCACGGGCTTCCAGCAGGACCTGGCCAACGCTGACTGCATCGTGATCCAGGGCTCGAACATGGCCGAGGCCCACCCGGTCGGCTTCCAATGGGTGATGGAGGCCAAGGCCCGCGGGGCGACGGTCATCCACGTCGACCCCAGGTTCACGCGCACCAGCGCCGTCGCGGACATGTTCGTGCCGATCCGGGCCGGGTCGGACATCGCGTTCCTCGGCGGTGTGGTCAACCACATCCTGAGCAACGAGCTGGACTTCCGGGAGTACGTCGTCGCGTACACCAACGCGGCCACGATCGTGAACGAGGACTTCCGCGACACCGAGGACCTCGAGGGGCTGTTCTCCGGCTTCGACCCGCAGACCCAGGCGTACGACCCGTCGTCGTGGCGCTACCAAGGCCATGCCCGAGAGGAGCACGCGCGGGAGGACGGCCAAGCCGACCGTGAGACCGCCGCGGCGATGCAGCACGAGTCGCACGGCCCGCCGATCCCGTCCGCCGCCGAGCGGGACGAGACGCTGCGGCACCCGCGGTGCGTGTACCAGATCCTGAAGCGGCACTTCTCGCGATACACCCCGGAGGTGGTGGAGCAGGTGTGCGGCGTGCCGCCGGAGCAGTTCGCCCGGGTCTGCGAGGCCTGGACGCGCAACTCCGGCCGGGAGCGCACCACCGCGCTGATCTACTCCGTGGGCTGGACACAGCACTCCGTCGGGGTGCAGTACATCCGCACCGGCGCCATCATCCAGCTTCTGCTGGGCAACATGGGCCGTCCCGGCGGCGGGATCATGGCGCTGCGCGGGCACGCCAGCATCCAGGGCTCCACCGACATCCCGACGCTGTTCAACCTGCTGCCCGGGTATCTGCCGATGCCGAGCGCCGGCCGGCACGACACGCTCGACGCGTGGGTCGACGCGATCCGCCACCCCGGGCAGAAGGGCTTCTGGGGCCACGCCCGCACCTTCGCGGTCAGCCTGCTCAAGGCGTACTTCGGCGACGCCGCCACCGCGGAGAACGACTACTGCTACGGGCACCTGCCCCGGCTCACCGGCGACCACGGCACCTACCAGACCGTGCTGAACATGCTCGACGGCAGGGTGCAGGGATACTTCCTGCTCGGTCAGAACCCGGCCGTCGGCTCCGCGCACGGGCGCGCCCAGCGGCTGGCCATGGCGCAGCTGGACTGGCTCGTGGTGCGCGACCTCTACGAGATCGAGAGCGCCACCTTCTGGCGTGACGCCCCCGAGGTCGAGACCGGCGAGATCGTGCCGCAGGAGTGCAAGACCGAGGTGTTCCTGCTGCCCGCCGCCTCCCACGTGGAGAAGGAGGGCACGTTCACCCAGACCCAGCGGCTGCTGCAGTGGCGGGAGAAGGCCGTCGACCCGCCCGGCGACTGCCGCTCGGAGCTGTGGTTCTTCTACCACCTCGGCCGCCTCCTCAAGGCCCGGCTGGCCGGCTCCACGCTGCGGCGCGACCGGCCCGTGCACGACCTGGCCTGGGACTACCCCACGCACGGCCCGCACGACGAGCCCTCGGCGGAGGCGGTCCTGCGGGAGATCAACGGCTTCGACGTGGCCACCGGCGCGCCGTTGTCGGGCTTCGACGAGCTGCGCGACGACGGCTCCACGGCCTGCGGCTGCTGGATCTACTCAGGGGTGTACGCCGGCGGGGTCAACCAGGCGGCCCGGCGCACGCCCGCGTCCGAGGCCGACCCGATCGCGCTGGAGTGGGGCTGGGCGTGGCCGATGAACCGGCGCATGCTGTACAACCGTGCCTCCGCCGACCCGGCGGGCCGCCCGTGGAGCGCGCGCAAGGCCTACGTCTTCTGGGACTCCGACCGGGGCGAGTGGACCGGGCCGGACGTGCCCGACTTCGAGCGGACCAAGCCGCCCACGTACCGGCCGGAGCCGGGCACGGCCGGGTCGGCGGGCATCGCCGGGGACGACCCGTTCGTGATGCAGGGCGACGGCAAGGGCTGGCTGTTCGCGCCCCGCGGGCTCGTCGACGGGCCGCTGCCGGCGCACTACGAGCCGGCCGAGTCGCCGGTGGCGAACCCGCTGTACCGGCAGCAGACCAACCCGACCCGCAAGCGCTACCAGCGCTCGGAGAACCCGATCAACCCCTCGCAGAGTGCGGTGTTCCCGTTCGTGTTCACCATCAGCCGGCTCACCGAGCACCACACCGCCGGCGGGATGAGCCGGACGCTTGAGTACCTCTCGGAGCTGCAGCCGGAGATGTTCGTCGAGGTCTCGCCGGCGCTGGCGGCCGAGCGCGGGCTGACGCACCTGGGCTGGGCGCACGTGGTCACCAGCCGCTCGGCGATCGAGGCACGGGTCATGGTCACCCCGCGGATGCGGCCGCTGCGTATCGACGGGCGGCCGGTGCACCAGATCTGGCTGCCGTACCACTGGGGCAGCTCCGGCCTGACCACCGGCGACTCGGCGAACGACCTCGTCGGCATCGAGCTGGACCCCAACGTGTCGATCCAGGAGGGCAAGGTGGGCACCTGCGACGTGCGAGCCGGCCGGCGCCCGCGGGGCGCGGCGCTGCGCGCCCTCGTCGAGGACTACAACCGGAGGGCGGGCCTGTGACGGTAGAACAGCCGCCGCGGCGGATGGGCTTCTTCACCGACACGAGCGTGTGCATCGGCTGCAAGGCGTGCGAGGTCGCGTGCAAGGAGTGGAACGCCGTGCCCGCCGACGGGCTCGACCTGCTCGGCATGTCCTTCGACAACACCGGCCAGCTCGACGCCAACTCCTGGCGGCACGTCGCTTTCATCGAGCAGACGCTCCCGTCGAGCGCGGACCCGGACGATCCGCACGCTCCCGGCGACATGCGGTGGCTGATGATGTCGGACGTGTGCAAGCACTGCACACACGCCGCCTGCCTCGACGTGTGCCCGACCGGCTCGCTGATGCGCACCGAGTTCGACACCGTGATCGTCCAGGCCGACATCTGCAACGGCTGCGGCTACTGCGTGTCCGCCTGCCCGTACGGCGTGATCGCCCGGCGGGAGGGCGACGGGCGCGTCTGGAAGTGCACGCTGTGCTACGACCGCATCGGCGACGGGCTGCAGCCGGCCTGCGCCACGGCGTGCCCGACCCAGTCGATCCAGTACGGCCCCCTCGACGAGCTGCGTGAGCGGGCGCAGGTCCGGCTGGAGCAGCTGGATCGGCCGGAGGCGCGGCTCTACGGCCACGACCCGGACGACGGGGTCGGCGGGCAGGGCGCGTTCTTCCTGCTGCTCGACGAGCCCGAGGTGTACGGCCTGCCGCCCGCCCCGGTCGCCAGCACCCGTGACCTGCCGCAGATGTGGAAGCGCGCCGGCCTGGCCGCGCTGACGATGGCCGCGGCCGTCGCGGTGTCGTTCCTCGGAAGGAAGCCATGAACCGCCCAGCACGCGAGCACGGTGGTGAGGACGTCCAGGTGCCCCGCGCCGAGTTCCGCTCGTACTACGGCCGGCCCATCCTCAAGGCGCCGGTGTGGAAGCACGACGTTCCGGCGTACCTCTTCACCGGCGGGCTGGCCGCGGGCAGCGCCCTGCTCGCCGCCGGCGCCGACCTGACCGGCCGGCCGAACACCCGGCGGGCCGCTCGGCTGGCCGCCCTCGGCGCGCTCGGCGCGAGCACCTACTTCCTCATCAACGACCTCGGCCGGCCGGAGCGCTTCCACCACATGCTGCGGGTGGCCAAGCCGACCTCGCCGATGTCGGTGGGTACCTGGCTGCTGAGCGCCTTCGGCGGGGCCGCGAGCCTGGCCGCCACCACCGAGGCGCGGCACCGCGGCTGGACGGCGCGCGCCGGGCGGGCCGCGGGCCTCGGCGCGGCGGCGCTGGCGCCCGGGCTCGCCACCTACACGGCGGTGCTCGTCGCCGACACGGCGGCGCCGTCATGGCACGCGGCCCGGGCCGACCTGCCGTTCGCATTCGCGGGCAGCGCCCTGGCCAGCGGGGCGGCCGTCGGGCTCATCGCGGCGCCGGTGCGCGAGGGCGGACCGGCCCGCACGCTCGCGGTCGCCGGGGTGGCGCTCGAGGTCGCCGCGACCCACCGGATCGAGACCGGGCTGGGGCTGCTGGGGGAGCCGTACCGCACGGGGAAGGCGGGGCGGTTGCTCCGCGCGGCGCGGGCGCTGAACCTCGCCGGGGCGGCCGGCGCGGTGCTGGGGCGGCGCAGCCGGGTCCTGTCGGCGCTGTCCGGGGCGGCGCTGCTGGCGGGGTCGCTCGCCACCCGGTTCGGGGTGTTCGAGGCCGGCGTCGCCTCGACGAAGGATCCGAAGTACGTGGTGGAGCCGCAGCGGGGCTGACGCCCCGCCGCGGCGGGCCAGCATCAGCCCTTGGTGACCACCGAGCCGACGATCTTGTCGGCGATCGTCTGCCGCTTCTGGTCCCACAGCGGGAACAGCCAGCCGACGTAGCAGATGAAGCTGTCGACGACGTGGCAGATGTCGCGCAGGAAGGCGCCGCCGAAGCCGAGCGGCTGGCCGGTCTGCTCCTTGATCAGCCGCAGGCCGAGCGCCTTCTTGCCGAGGCTGGCGCCCTGGCCGCCGAGCACCCACCGGTTGTAGACCGAGTATGCGATGGCGAGCAGCAGGAAGACGAAGTACAGCGCGTTCGGGCCGTCCGAGGAGAAGCCGCCGCCGACCGCGGCGCCGATGCCGCCGAGGGCCGCGGCGGGCAGGACGTCGATCAGGTTACTGCCGACACGCTGGATCCAGTTTGCGTAGTTCATTGGGGGTACTGCTCCTCTAGCGGGTTGGGGGATACGAACGGCTCAGACGAATCCGAACCGGTGGAGCTGGAAACACCAGCTCGCCGTGGCGGCGACGAGCGCGGCCACCTCGACCCTGCGGCGGGTCCGGGCCGACCAGGGCGCCGGTAGGGCGACCAGGCCGAGATGCCGCAGGACGACCAACGGGACCGTCACGGCCGTCAGGATCGCGAGACCCAGGGCCGCCGGGTTGTCGCCGAGCGAGGCCAGGATGCGGCCGTGCATCAGATCCACGGCCGCGGCGGTGAGCCCGCATCCGGGGCACGGGATGCCGGTCGCCCAGCGCAGCGGGCACGGCAGACCGAGGCCCGTGCCCGCGGTGACCGCCGGCCAGACCGCCGCCGCACTCGCGACGGCGACACCGAACCCGCCCAGGCGCTCCGGTATCGAGTACTGCCTGCGCACCTGCGACCCCGGTAGCTCGACGTAGTGAGTGACGATCTTAGTTGTCGATCGGCATCACTACGGATCGGCCGAATGCATGATCCGCGGGATCGTCCTCCCAGCTAGCGAACCCGCAGTGTCGAACCGGTGAACGGGACGAGCTCGCCGATGACCGGATGGCCGGGCAGCTCGCCCGCCACGAGCAGGCCGCCGGAGGTCTGCGCGTCGGCGAGCAGCAGCAGCTCGTCCTCCGGCGTGGCGCCGGCGTCGAGGTGCGGGCGGACCCAGTCGAGGTTGCGCCGGGTGCCGCCGCTGACGAAGCCGTCGGCGAGGGCGCGGCGGGCGCCGTCGAGGTAGGGCACGGCGGCCGCCTCGACGACCGCGGTGACCCCGCTGGCCCGCGCGAGCTTGTGCAGGTGCCCGAGCAGTCCGAAGCCGGTCACGTCGGTGGCGCACTCGGCGCCGGCCGCCAGCGCCGCCTCCGAGGCCGCTCGGTTGAGCGTGGTCATCGCCTCGACCGCGTGCGGGAACGGCTCCCCGGTGGCCTTGTGCCGGCTGTTAAGCACGCCGATGCCGAGCGGCTTGGTCAGCGTCAGCGGCAGGCCGGGGCGGCCGCGGTCGTTGCGCAGCAGGCGGTCCGGGTCGGCGATGCCGGTGACCGCCATGCCGTACTTCGGCTCCGGGTCGTCGACGGAGTGCCCGCCCGCCACGTGACAGCCGGCCTCGCGGGCGATGTCCAGGCCGCCCCGCAGTACCGCCGCGGCCAGCGTCATCGGCAGCACCTCGCGCGGCCAGGCGAGCAGGTTCACGGCGACCACCGGCCGGCCGCCCATCGCGTAGACGTCGGACAGCGCGTTGGCCGCCGCGATGCGCCCCCAGTCGTAGGCGTCGTCGACGACCGGCGTGAAGAAGTCGGCGGTGGCGACCACCGCGGTGCCGCCGGACAGCGACACGACCGCCGCGTCGTCGCCGTCGTCGAGCCCGACGATCAGCTCACCCGGCCCCTGTGGCGCGCCGTCGCCGAGCAGGCCGGCGACCACCGCCTCCAGCTCGCCGGGCGGGATCTTGCAGGCACAGCCGCCGCCGTGCGCGTAACCGGTGAGCCGGATCGTCTGCGTCATGTGCTCAATGTAGGGCAGTCGTGGTTCGTAACTGGGTGTCGCCGGCCGGATGCTCGCCAGTAGGCTGCCGTCCGTGATGGGGGGCACTGCGCAGAACCCGCGCCAGGCACACGGGTTCGTCGATGTGGACGGCCAGGACCGACCGGACGAATGGGTCAGGGTTCTTGACGTACTGGATGCCGAGCCGTTCTACGCCTCTTACAAGGCACGGCTGCGGGAACTTCTGGCGCCGGCCGCGCCTGGCCGCTGTCTGGATGTGGGCGCGGGCACCGGCGCCAACGCGGTTCGGCTGGCCGATGAGCACGGGATCGAGATGGTGGTCGTCGACCACGCGCACACGATGGCGCGTGCCGCCCGGTCCCGCGGCCTGACCCGGGCGGCCGTCGCCGACGCGGCTCGGCTGCCGTTCGCCGACGCGATGTTCGCCGGCGCCATGGCCGATCGGGTCCTGCAGCATCTCGCCGACCCCTGGGCGGCCGTTGCCGAGATGGTCCGTGTCACCGCGCCCGGCGGGCGGATCGTGCTCGCCGATCCCGACTATGACACGCAGGTCCTCGACATCGACGACCAGGACGTTGCCCGTGCCGTGCTGCGGTTCCGGGCCGACCACGCGCTGCGCAACGGCACCCTCGCCCACCGTCATGCCGGCATGCTCGCGACGCTCGGGCTGACCGATGTCGTCGCCGAGACCCGCACGCTGGTGGTACGCGACCCCAGCGCCGTCGACAACGTGATGGGCCTGCGTACGTGGGCGGCCACCGCGGCGAAACGAGGTCTGCTCGAACCCGCGCGGGCGGCGGAGTTCGAGGCGGAGGTCGACCGGGCGATCCGCGCCGGCCGCTTCCTCTACGCCGTCACGTTCTTCATCACCAGCGCGGTCGTGTGAGCCGAGCTAACCCTCCCCGGCCGTGGCGGCGGCGACCTCCGGCGTCGCGCGGCCGGCCGGGCGGCGGCCCGTGACGAGCAGCAGCGCGAGGCCGCCGAGGCACAGCAGGGTGCCCGCCGCGTAGGCGTAGCGGTAGCCGAAGTCCGCGGCCAGGCCCAGCAGCGGCCCGGCCAGGATCGCCGCGATCGGGAACGCGTTGCTGGCCAGCGTCGCCGCGCGGCCGGGCTCGCCGGGCAGCAGCTCCTGGACGTAGGAGATGCCCAGGCCCTGCACGGCGGCGATGAAGCCCGCGTTCAGCAGCTGCAGCGCCGCGACCTGCCAGCTGTGCGTGGCGAGCGTGACGAGGGCGTAGTACAGCACGCCGATCGCGCTGCCGATGATGATCAGCCGGCGCAGCGGGAACCGGGTCGACAACGCGCCGAAGCCCAGCATCAGCGGGATCTCCAGGGCCGCGCACAGGCCCAGCACGAGGCCGGCGTCGCGGACCTGGGCGTGCAGGACGTGGCCGAGGAACAGCGACATCGCCTGGACGCCGAGCACCCCCGCGGCCTGCATGAGCGCGAACGCGGTGACCACCAGCAGCGCCGACACCCCGGCCTTGCCGGCCGGCGGCCGCTCGACGTGCGCCGGCGGCGAGACCTCCTCGAGGCGCAGCAGCACGACCACGGCGGCGGCGACGTACATGGCGGCCGCGGTGAGGTACAGCGCCCGGAAACCCCCGGCCTGCACCAGGAACGCGGCCACGGGCGGCCCGGCCACCCAGGCGACCGAGAACACCATCCGCAGCGTGCTCATCGCCATCGCGGCCCGGGTCGAGCCGCGCTGCTGCAGCACCTCGCGGGCGTAGGCGAAGGCCTGCGGGAACAGCGCGCCGCTGATCGCGGTCACCGAGATGGTCAGCGCGAACAGCACCCAGTACTCGCGCACGAACGCGGTCGCGATCGAGCCCGCGCAGCCGGCGAGGGCGGCGGACAGCAGCAGCCGGCGCCGGATCGGGCGGCGGTCGGACAGCCGCCCGAGCAGCGTCGACGACGCCACCATGGCCAGCGGCCCGGCGACGAGGAACGCGCCGACCCGGGCCGGCCCGGCGTGCACCTCGGAGCTCAGGAACAGCGCGACGAACGGCCCGACGAGCGCGGTCGACAGCCCGACGAAGAAGAACATGACGCCGAGCGGCAGCAGCGCGCGCCCGACCCGCCCGGCGGCGCCGGCCGGCGCCTCGACGCTAATGCCCGAAACCACGGGCCGCACCTTACGCGACTCCGGGGAGGCGCCCTGCCGATAATGGGTCGGAAGTCTCGTACGTCACTGCGTGCCCCGCTCAGGGTCGCCAGCCGGTCACCGCCGCCCAGTCCTCGGCCGCGGCGACGACGAGGTCCACGACCGGGTCCTTGACGTCGGTGTAGGCGCCCAGGTCGTCGAGGTGCCCGGCGAGGGTGGTCTTGAACGCGGCGTACGCGGCCGCCGCGGCCGGGTGCGCGCGCAGCCAGTCGCGGAACAGCAGGGCCAGGCGCTCGTTGGGCGAGCCGGCCAGGCGCACGTGGAGGTTGACCGGCTCCGGGGCGTCGCGGGTGTAAAAGCGCTTGCGCCACCGGTCCGGGGCGTCGGTCCGGCCCGCGGGAACGTGGTCGTGCTCGTACGGGCCGCGGGCGAAGCCGGCCGCGGCGAGCGGTGCGTCCAGGGCGGGGGTGAGCGCGGCGACACTCATTTGCAGGTCGTACACCGGCTTGGCGGCCAGGCCCGGGATCGCGGTGCTGCCGATGTGCTCCACGCGCAGCGACAACGGCGCCGCGGCGGCGTGGACCCCGGCGGCCAGCTCCAGGCCGCGCGCCCGCCAGCCCGCGGCGGAGGGGTCGATGCGGATCGGCACGGGTGGACCGTACCGGATCCGGGGCTTTCCGGGTTTATGACGCGGACTCGCGGCGGGCCCGGGCGCGCCGCTTGCCCTCGTGCATGGCCTGGACGCGAGGAACGGGGATGGTGTGGCCTTCGGCGATGAGGTCGGCGGGCACGTCCTGCGGTGCCGGCATCCGCGTGGCCCACGGGTCGGCGGCGCCGAGCAGGCCGGGCACGGTGTGGATGGTGAAGTCGCGCGGGGAGACGCCGTCGAGGTCGGCCCAGTCCAGCGGGTACGACACCGGGCAGCCCGGCCGCAGCCGCGGGCTGTAGGCGCACACGACCGTCGCGCCGCCGGTCCGGGTGGGGTCGAGGAACACCTTGCCGTGCCGGTCCTCGCGGATGAACGCGGTGGTGGCGAGGCCGGGGTCGAGCCGCTCCGCGCGCGCCGCGATCGCCCGGGTGGCCGCGGCCACGTCCTCCATCGGCGTGGGCCGGATCGGCACGAAGACGTGCAGGCCCTTCGCGCCGCTGGTCTTCACCGCGCCGGTGAGGCCGGCCTCCCGCAGCGTCTCGCGGACCAGCCGGGCCGCCCGCACCACGATCCCGAAGTCCGTTGTGGCCGGTGGGCCCTCCGGCGGGTCGAGGTCCATGACCAGGTGCGTGGTGTGCGCCCAGTCGTCGGCGCGCACGAGCGTCGGGTGGTACTCCACGGCCCGCTGGTTGGCGAACCACAGCAGCGCGCGCCGGTCGTCGCACAGGGCGTAGGCGACGTCCCGCTTCGACGTCTCGGCCCACATGTGGACCGTCCGCACCCATTCCGGGGTGTACTTCGGGACGTTCTTCTGCATGAACGACTCCTGGCCGCGCATGATGCGCACCACCGACAGCGGCCGGTCGGCCAGCACCGGGATGATCCGGTCGTGCACGGCGTCGAGGTAGTCGACGAGGTCGCGCTTGCTGGCACCGGCCCCCTCGAAGAGCGGCTGGTCCAGGTTGGTCAGCGCGACCCCGTCGCGCTCCTCCGCGGTGCCCACCGTCACACCGTATCGGTTGGCCGCTATTCCAGCAGGTCCATGTTGATCGCGGTGGCCGCCTTCAGCCCCGCGCCGGCCGCCACGATGACCTGCGCCATGGGGTCGGCGACGTTGCCGGCCACCCACACGCCCTCCACGGCGGTCTTGCCCATGGGATCGGCGGGCACGTAGGTGGCGATCACCTCGCCCTGCGTCTCGAGGTCGGCGGTCTCGAGCCCGAGCCCGTCGAGGAACCCGGCCCGCGCCGCCATCCTGGTCTGCACGGCGACCGCCTCCCGCGCCACGACGGTGCCGTCCCGCAGGTGTACGCCCATGTCGTCGACGCCCACGACCTCGCCCTCGACCACCCGCACCTTGGGCGAGATGTCCGGCATTTCGCGATTGTTCGTGAAGAGCACGACGTCGTCGGTCCACTGCGTCCACAGCAGCGCCTGATGCGCGGCGAGAACGCCGGTGGCGATGACGCCGATGGGCCGGTCGCGGACCTCCCAGCCGTGGCAGTACGGGCAGTGCAGCACGCGCCGCCCCCAGCCCTCGGCCACCCCCGGGATGTCCGGCAGCTCGTCGGTGAGCCCGGTGGTGACCAGCAGCCGCCGTGCGGTGCGGCTCGTGCCGTCGGCGAGCTCCACCCGGAACCCGTCGCCCTCGCGCCGCGCGTTCGTGACGACGCCGTCGGCGAACTCCGCGCCGTACCCGCGCGCCTCGGCCCGCCCGATCTCCAGCAGCTGACCCGGCGGGGTGTTCTCCCGCCCGAGGTAGTTGTGCACTCCCTCGGCCGGCGCGTTGCGGGGCTGCCCGCCGTCGACGACCAGGACCCGGCGCCGCGCCCGGGCCAGGGTCAGCGCCCCGCTCAGCCCCGCCGCGCCGCCGCCGATGACGATCACGTCATGTTGTTCCTTCATGCCCCCACCATGCCCCCCGCCGGGGCGTTCTGGCAAAGAATCTTGCTGAAATAGCAAAATTCGGGCCGCAAGAAAAAGGCGGCGCGCGAGCATCTACGGTTCTGTTACGGTCGGGGCCATGATCACGACGCACGCCCTCTTCGCGCCGGTTGTGATGCCGGCCGCGCGTCCGCGCCTCCGGCGTCGCGCCCTGGTCTGTCAGGCCTGACGCCCGCACGTCCGCATTTCCCGCACGTCCCGCGTCCAAACGCCTGAGTGTTGCCAGGGCCCTTCCGCGTCCGCGATCCGCGCCGGACGGGGCCGCGACGGCGCCTGTCCGCACGACAGGAACCCTGGTCATGATTCGCTTTCACGCCGAACATCCGCGCGCCCGTCGCGTCTACGGGCAGAACCTTCTCGCCGATCCCGCCGCGGTCCGCCGGATCGCCGACGCCGCCGTGCCGTGCGGGTCCGACCTCGTCGTCGAGGTCGGGGCCGGGCGGGGCAGCCTCACCGCCGAGCTGCTGCGCCGGGCCGGGCGCGTCATCGCCTACGAGGTCGACCCCGGCATGGCCGGCGCGCTGCCGCGCTCGCCCGGGCTGACCGTGCGCACCGCCGACTTCCTGGCCGCCGAGGCGCCGGCCGGGCCGTTCGCCGTCGTGGGCAACATCCCGTACGCGCTCACCTCCGCCGTCGTCGCCTGGTGCCTGGCGGCGCCGCGGCTGACGTCGGCGACGCTGCTGACGCAGCTGGAGTACGCGCGCAAACGCACCGGGGACTACGGCCGCTGGTCCCGGCTGACGATCGAGACGTGGCCGCGGTTCGAGTGGCGGCTCGCCGGGCGGGTGCCGCGCGCCGCGTTCCGGCCGGTGCCGGGCGTGGACGGGGGCATCCTGCGGCTGGTACGCCGGCCGGAGCCGCTGGTGGCCCCGGATCGGCTGGGGCAGTACCGCGCCCTGGTCCGGCTCGGGTTCGGCGGCGCGGGCGGCTCGCTGCACGCCTCGCTGGCCCGCCGGTACCCGCCGCGACGGGTCGCCGGCGCGTTCCGGGCGCTGCGCCTGGACGCCGGTACCCCGGTCGGGCTCGTGTGGCCCGAGCAGTGGCTCACGCTGTTCCGCCTGCTGAGCTTCGAGCGGCGGTGAATCGGGTCGATGGACGGCTCAGGGCGTGTCGTAGCGGCCGGGCTGGACGACGATGGTGAAGCCGCCGGCCGGGACCAGGACCCGGATCCGGCCCGCCGTCGTCGTGTAGTGCTCCAGCTCCTCGCCGCCCGGGTCGTTGACGCTCACCGTGGCCGGGGCGTCGCCGGGCACCACCACGTCGGCGGCGCGGGTGCTGGTGGCCAGGCTGCGCAGCAGTGTCAGATGCGCGCCGGTCAGCGGGTGGACCAAGGCCATCGAGTGGATCTCCGATCCTTCGATGCGTACGGTCTGCTCGGCGATCCGGGCGACCGCCGCCGCGTGCGGCTCGGCGTCCAGGGCCAGCATCGCCAGCAGCCCGTGGATCGTGGACTCGGCCCCGGAGTCGTGGTGCACCACCCCGGCCCCGCCGGCGGTGTCGTCGATGTCGATGCCGTCGTAGGTGACGCCGGTCGCCGGGTCGTACATCGGGGCGCCCGCCGGGTTGTTGCCGAAGAACCACGACCCGGCGACCCCGGCCATGGTGGTGAGCGCCGGCCGTCCGGTCGCCCGGCCCGTCGCCAGCAGCGACTCGACCCGCGAGTGCGCGCCGTAGGCCAGCTGCACCCCGTCGAGCGTCAGCGCCTCCCGCGCGCCCGGCATCGCCACCCGCAGGTTGTCCGGTCCGCCGCCCACGAGCAGGTGCGGGGTGAACGACGCCGCGTCCGCCAGCGCCGCGTCGCGGGCCGACAGGTCGCCGCACACCTCGTACACGCGCGCCAGCGCCGCCGGTGCCAGCCCGGCCCAGGCGTGCCACTCGGTGCGCGAGAGCCCGGACGGCAGCACCGCCCCGAACGGCCACGTCCACGGCGTGCCGGTGCGCATCGCGGTGACCCCCTCGGCGAGCTGCTCCAGGACCTTGCGGGCATCCTCGTCGTCGCTGATCCGGGTGTACTCGCACAGCCCCAGCATCGCCTCACCGGTCAGGTCGGCACCGTCGGCGATGAGCCACGCCGGCGTGGACATGTCGTCGACGAGGCGCCACTGGCCGTACCGGCACAGCACCTGCCGCCGCACCGCCCCGGCGGCCAGCCGCAGCCGCACCCGCAGGAACGCCGCGAACGCCGGGTCGTCGCCGTGGAAGGCGGCATAGCCCTCGCCCAGGGCCCAGATCGTGCGGGCCAGCCAGGCCGACTCGCCGCTGTCGGACGGGTCGGGCGGCTCGGGCGGCTCGGCGCTCGCGTTGAGCCGCCCGTCGGGCTGCTGCCACAGGACCACGTTGCCGGCCCGCGGGTCGGTGTCGTCCTCGGGCGCGGTCTGCAGGAAGCACAACCCGCGTAGCAGCTGCCGGGCCGCCGACCGGCTGGTCGCCGCGCCGGTCGCCCGCCAGTGCCGGGTGTACACCACGGCCGCCCGGGCGATGTCGTCGGCGTTGAACGCGCCCTGGGTGTAGTCGCCGTCCGTGGCCTGCTCGCCGCCCCCGCAGGGCAGGTAGCTGCCGTCGGGCAGCCGGCTCGCGTAGGTCCACACGACCTCGACCTGCGGCTCCTCGGCGAGGCGGTAGGTGGTGTGCCCGGCGACGGCCGGCGGCGCGATGCGGACCCGCAGCGAGTCCAGGTGGGCGAGGTTCGTCAGCACGGGCGGCGCTCTACCCGGGCCGCGACCGGCAAACGCCCACCCCCGGGCGATAGCGGGGCGGCGGACCCGCGGGCGCGGGAATGCCCGCTACGGCAGGGTCAGGCGGGCGGTCGTGCCGCGGCCGGTCGAGCTCAGCGTGACCCGCCCGCCGTGCGCGGCCGCGGCCTCCTGCGCGATGTGCAGGCCCAGGCCCACGCCGGGCACGGCCTGGTGGCGGGCGTGGCGGCCGCGGAAGAAGCGCTGGAACACGTGCGGCAGCTCGTCGGCGGGGATGCCGACGCCGGTGTCGGCGACCTCGATGCTCGGCGCGGGCGTGTAGCCGGCCCGCACCGTGACCGTGCCGCCGGGCGGTGTGAACAGGATGGCGTTTCGCACCAGCTGCTGCACCGCCTGTGTGAGCCGGGCGGCGTCGGCCGAGACGACCGAGGCCTGGGTGGCCGGCTCGACGACGACCTCGACGCCGCGCGACTCGGCCGCCGGGACGCACGAGCGGACCGCGGCGGCGAGCACCATGTGCAGCTCGACCGGCGTGCGGTGCAGCGCCAGCGGGGCGTTGGCGGGACGGGTGCCGTCGAGCAGGTGGTCGACCATGCCGACGAGCCGCTGGCTGTTGCGGTGGATCGGCTCCACGAGGCGGTCGTAGCCGGCCAGGCGCTCGTCGTCGGCGAGCAGCTCGAGGTACCCCTGGATCGCCGTGACGGGCGTGCGCAGCTCGTGGGAGATGGTCGCGATCAGGTCCTCCTCACGCTGGGTGGCCCGGGCCAGCTCGTCCCCGAGCTCGGCGAGCATCAGCCGGCCGCGCATCAGCGAGAGGTGCCCGGTCGCCTGCCGCGACAGTGTCCCCAGTGCCTCGTGCTGGCGCGGGCCGAGGTCGCCGGGGCGGTCGTCGATGACGCACATCGCACCGAGGGCGAAGCCGTCGTCGTCGATCAGCGGCGCGCCGGCGTAGAAGCGGATGTGCGGGTCCGCGGTCACGTTGGCGTACGAGCGGAAGCGCCCGTCGGTGCGGGCGTCGGGCACCACGAGCGGCCGGCGGTCCGGTATGGTGTGCGCGCAGAATGAGACGTCGAGGGGCGTCTGGTCCTCGGCGATGCCGGTCTTGCCAGCGAACCACTGCCGATCGCGGTCGATGAGCGACACCGCCGACATCGGGGTTCCGAAGACCGACGCCGCCAGCCGGGTCAGGTCGTCGAGTTCGGCGGGGCGGGGCGTGTCGAGCACGCCGTAGCTGTGCAGGGCCGACAGCCTGGCTTCCTCGTCGACGTTGCGCATTCTGGGCACCCCTTCCGCTCGTTGCGACCATCCTGGAGATACCCGGGAGCCGCGCCCCGTCACGCAGCGTTGCGGCGGAGTTGCGGAGATATCCACCCTATTCGCCCTCGGAGAAACTCGGTTGTCTGAGTGAGTGCTCGCTCATTACAGTGTCGCCGTGAATGTGGACCGGCAGCAGAGCCGGCGGCGAAGGGTACCCGCGCTGGCGCCCGACGACCGGCGCTCGGCGCTCATCGCCACGACGCTGCCGCTGCTGCGCACCCACGGCGCGGCGGTGACGACCCGGCAGATCGCCGAGGCCGCCGGCGTCGCGGAGGGCACCATCTTCGGCGTCTTCCCGGACAAGGCGTCCCTGCTGTCCGCCGCGCTGTGCCGCGCCTTCGAGCCCGGCCCGGTGCTGCGGGCGCTGTCGGCGATCGATCCGCGGGCGCCGCTGCGGGAGCGGCTCGGCGACGCGGCGGCGATCCTGCTTCGCCGGGTCGAGGGTTCGGTACAGCTCATGATGCTCGCCCGGACCATGCCGTGCGCGGCCGAGGAGTCGCCGATGGCGGTGCTGACCGAGAGCCGCCGCCGGCTCACCGAGGCCGTCGCCGCGCTGGTCGAGCCCGACCGGGAGCTGCTGCGGCGCAGCCCCGACACCACCGCCCGGCTGCTGTTCGCCCTGGTCGTGAACACGGTGCGGGGCGACCTGCCCACCGAGGATCTGTTCACGCCCGACGAGATCGTCGCCGTCCTGCTCGACGGCCTGCTCAAACGTCCCGGCGACCCAAGTGACCCTGGAGAAGCCTGACCGATGCTGATCCGTCTGCTGAGAACCTACCTGCGGCCCTATCGCGGGCCGATCACCCTGGTGGTGGTGCTGCAACTGGTGCAGACGCTCGCCACCCTCTACCTTCCGACCCTCAACGCCGACATCATCGACCGCGGGGTCGTCACCGGCGACACCGGCTACATCCTGCGCATCGGCGGCTTCATGCTCGGCGTGACGCTCGTGCAGATCGTGTGCTCGGCCGCCGCGGTCTACTTCGGCGCGCGGACGGCGATGGCGCTCGGCCGCGACGTGCGGGCCGGCCTGTTCGCCCAGGTGCAGCGGCTCAGCGCCCGGGAGGTCGGCGAGTTCGGCGCCCCGTCGCTGATCACGCGCACCACCAACGACATCCAGCAGGTCCAGATGCTGGTCCTGATGACGTTCACGCTCATGGTGTCGGCGCCGATCATGTGCCTCGGCGGCATCATCCTGGCGCTCAAGCAGGACGTGCCGCTGTCCGGGCTGCTGCTCGTGGTCACGCCGGTGCTCATCGGCCTGATCGCGATCATCGTGGTGCGGATGCGGCCGCTGTTCCGGCTCATGCAGGAGCGCATCGACGTGGTCAACCGGGTCGTCCGCGAGCAGATCACCGGCATCCGGGTCATTCGCGCGTTCGTCCGTGACGAGCGGGAGCGGGTCCGCTTCGCCGAGACCAACGCCGACCTGCGCGACGTGTCGCTGGCCGTTGGCCGGCTGATGGCGCTGATGTTCCCGACCGTCATGCTCGTCGTCAACGCCTCCAGCATCCTCGTGCTGTGGTTCGGCGCGCAGCGCATCGACAGCGGCGGCATGGAGGTCGGCGCGCTGACGGCGTTCCTGAGCTACCTCATGCAGATCCTCATGGCGGTGATGATGGCGACGTTCATGTTCGTCATGATCCCGCGGGCCGAGGTGTGCGCCGAGCGCATCCAGGAGGTCCTCGGCGCAGAGTCTAGCGTCCACCCGCCGGAAGAGGCGGTCACGAGCCTCGGCGTCCACGGCGAGCTCGAGCTGCGCGACGTGTCGTTCCACTACCCGGGCGCGGAGTCGGCCGTGCTCTCCGGCGTCAACCTCGTCGCGCACCCGGGGCAGACGACGGCGATCATCGGCAGTACGGGCGCCGGAAAGACGACGCTGCTCAACCTCGTGCCGCGGCTGTTCGACGCGACCGGCGGCACCGTGCTCGTCGACGCCGTCGACGTGTGCCGGCTCGACCCCGCGCTGCTGGCGCGGACCGTGAGCATGGTGCCGCAGAAGCCGTACCTGTTCTCCGGCACCGTCGCGTCCAACCTGCGCTACGGCCGGCCCGACGCCACCGACGAGGAGCTCTGGCAGGCCCTGGAGGTCGCTCAGGCGGCCGACTTCGTCCGCGCCATGCCCGAGGGGCTCGCCTCGCCGATCGCGCAGGGCGGCACCAACGTCTCCGGCGGGCAGCGCCAGCGTCTGGCGATCGCCCGGACCCTGGTCGCCCGCCCCGAGATCTACCTGTTCGACGACTCGTTCTCCGCGCTGGACTACGCCACCGACGCGGCCCTGCGCGAGGCGCTGCGCACCGAGATCGCCGGCGCGACGGTGGTCATCGTCGCCCAGCGGGTCAGCACCATTCGCGACGCCGACCGCATCGTCGTGCTCGACGAGGGCCGCGTGGTCGGCACCGGCACCCATCAGGAACTCATGGACGACAACGAGACCTACCGCGAGATCGTCCTGTCCCAGCTCACAGAGCAGGAGGCGGCGGCGTGAGTGGTACGCAGCGCAGCGGAGTGGCCGCTCATCATGGGCGCGGATTTCACGTCGTGCCGCTGCCGGAGCGAAGCGGAGGCGGCGGTATGAGTGGTACGGAGCGCAGCGGAGTGGCCGCTCATCATGGGCGCGGATTCACGTTGTGCCGCTGCCGGAGCGAAGCGGAGGCGGCGGTATGAGTGGTACGGAGCGCAGCGGAGTGGCCGCTCATCATGGGCGCGGATTCACGT
>NZ_JBEPDB010000085.1:20371-37465 GCF_040300025.1 Dactylosporangium sp. NPDC000555
CACGTTGTGCCGCTGCCGGAGCGAAGCGGAGGCGGCGGCATGACGGCACCAAGCAGACCTGCGGGCGGAGCGCGTCCCGCCGGTCCGGCATTCGGCCCCGGCCGGATGATGATGGGCGGCGGACCGCCGGTGAAGCTCGAGGACTTCAAGGGCTCCACCAAGCGGCTGCTGAAGATGCTCGTCCCCGACCGGTTCATCGTCGCCATCGTGCTGGTGTTCGGCATCGCCAGCGTCGTGCTGTCGGTGATCGGCCCACGGCTGCTCGGCCACGCCACCGACGTCATCTTCGAGGGCATCGTCAGCAAGAGGATTCCCGCCGGTAGCACGAAGGAGCAGGCGATCGAGGCCCTGCGCGCGCAGGGCAACGACCGCTTCGCCGACCTGCTGACGGGCATGAGCAACCTGGTGCCGGGCCGGGGCATCGACTTCGACCGGCTCCAGCGGGTCCTGCTGTGGGTCGCGGTGGTGTACCTCTTCGCCTGGATCTTCGGCCTGCTGCAGGCCCGGCTCACCACGGTCGTCGTGCAGCGCACCGTGTTCCGGCTGCGCGAGCAGGTCCAGCTCAAGCTCGCCCGGCTGCCGCTGAGCTACTTCGACCAGCAGCCCCGTGGCGAGGTGCTCAGCCGCGCCACCAACGACACCGACAACATCGCGATGACGCTGCAGCAGTCGCTGAGCATGCTGCTCACGTCGCTGCTGACCATCATCGCGGTCCTCGGCATGATGTTCTGGATCTCCCCGCTGCTGGCCGTCATCGCGCTGGTCACCGTGCCGGTGTCGGTGTTCCTCACCGCCCGCATTGGCAAGAAGTCCCAGCCGGAGTTCGTCAAGCAGTGGGCGAGCACCGGCCGGCTCAACGGCCACATCGAGGAGATGTTCACCGGCCACTCGGTCGTGAAGATCTTCGGCCGGCAGGAGGAGGCCGCCAGCACGTTCGGGGAGCACAACGACGCCCTGTACGCATCGTCGTTCCGCGCCCAGTTCATCTCCGGCCTGATCCAGCCCGCGATGATGTTCATCGGCAACCTCAACTACGTGCTCGTCGCCGTCGTCGGCGGCCTGCGCGTGGCCTCCGGCACGATGTCGCTGGGCGACGTGCAGGCGTTCATCCAGTACTCCCGGCAGTTCTCCCAGCCGCTGACGCAGGTGGCCAGCATGGCCAACCTCGTGCAGTCCGGCGTCGCCTCGGCCGAGCGGGTGTTCCAGCTGCTCGACGCGGCCGAGCAGACCCCGGAGCCGGCCGCGCCGGTCCGCCCGGAGCAGGTCCGCGGCAAGGTCACGTTCGAGCACGTCTCGTTCCGTTACAAGGCCGAGGAGCCGCTCATCGAGGACCTGTCGCTGAGCGTCGAGCCGGGCCAGACCGTCGCGATCGTCGGTCCGACCGGTGCCGGCAAGACCACGCTGGTCAACCTCATCATGCGGTTCTACGACCTGACCGGCGGGCGGATCCTGCTCGACGACGTCGACATCGCCACGATGTCGCGCGACGAACTGCGCGAACAGATCGGCATGGTGCTGCAGGACACCTGGTTGTTCCAGGGCACGATCGCGGAGAACCTGGCGTACGGCGCCGATCACCCGACCCCGGAGAAGATCGTCGCGGCCGCCGAGGCCGCGCACGCCGACCGGTTCGTGCGCACCCTCCCCGAGGGCTACGAGACGGTCCTCGACGAGGAGGGCGCGGGGGTGAGCGCGGGGGAGAAGCAGCTCATCACGATCGCCCGCGCGTTCCTGGCCGAGCCGACGATCCTCATCCTGGACGAGGCGACGAGCTCCGTCGACACCCGCACGGAGGTCCTCATCCAGCGCGCGATGAGCACCCTGCGCGCGGGCCGGACGAGCTTCGTCATCGCCCACCGCCTGTCCACCATCCGCGACGCCGACCTGATCCTGGTCATGGAGCACGGCAGCATCGTCGAGCAGGGCACGCACGACTCCCTGCTCGCCGGGGGCGGCGCCTACGCCCGCCTGTACTCCGCCCAGTTCGCCGCCGCCGCGGTCGAGGTCGACTGACCGCGCGCATGGACGACCGCCGCACCGCCGGCGACGCGACCCGGACCGTGGCACACCCACGGCGTCGCGTTCGCGGGCGGCGCGGCGGTCAGCGCGGGTCGGCGTCCCCCGATCACTCGTCAGGCATCCGTCGCCGGCCTGGGGACACGCTCCACGGCGGCCTTCGCCCGTCAGGTTCTGTGATCGGAAACCGCGTACGCAGGGACTCCGCGGTGTCGGCGGCGGTGCGGACGAGCCAAGCCACCCGCAACAGATCCACCGTCCGAACGTAGGCGGGCTCGTCGTCATGCCGCAGTCCGGTCTGAAGCCGGCGCTGGAGCGCGTCGACGGCGTCCGTCAGATGCTGCCGTTGATCGGGTGTGAGAGACCCGCCGGCGGCAAGGAAAGCGGTGACACACGAGTCAACCTGTGCGGCGATCGGGTCGGACGAGGCCAGCAGCGCGGGCAGGCGGTCGCGACGCCAGAACGTCAAGGCGTGCACGGCGGCCTGGCGCGGCGCACCGTACCAGAATCCAGGGAAATGACTCGGATTCGGATCGTTCGGGTGAGGGCTTCGCTGCCCCCGGCGTTTGGCGGCGCGGCGCTGCGCCGCGTACTCGCGCAGCGCGGCGTGCCAGGCAGCCCGGCTCGCGCACAGGATGTCGAGCGCGCGCAGCAATGCGGCCTCGTCGCGCTCGAACGGCCCAGCCATCGCTTCCAGGTAACTCAGGCTCGCGTGGAAGCCGATCGGCTGGTACAGCTGCACGCAAGACCGGAACGCCACCAGCCGGTGTCGATAGAGCGGCGTCGGGCAGCGAACGAGGCTGGCGTAGGCGCTGAAACTCACTCGGCGAGGCTAGCCCGGACGCAGTCGCCGGGCGCGGGGCGGTCGGCGACCGCCCCGCGCGGGAAGGGGTCAGCGGCCGCGCAGCTCGCGGTAGCGGCCGACGAGCGCCGCGGTCGACGAGTCCAGGGCCGACAGGTCCGGGGACGGCGACGTCAGCGCCGGCTCGATGCGCTTGGCCAGGACCTTGCCCAGCTCGACGCCCCACTGGTCGAACGAGTCGATGTTCCAGATGGCGCCCTGGACGAAGACCTTGTGCTCGTACAGGGCGATCAGCTGGCCCAGCACCGACGGCGTGAGCTCGTCGGCCAGGATCGTCGTCGTGGGCCGGTTGCCGTGGAACGTGCGGTGCGGCACCTCGGCCTCCGCCACGCCCTCCGCGGCGACCTGCTCCGACGGCTTGCCGAAGGCCAGGGCCTGGCCCTGCGCGAACAGGTTGGCCATCAGCAGGTCGTGCTGGCCGCCGAGGTCGCCGAGCTCGGCCACCGGGCGCGCGAAGCCCAGCAGGTCGGCGGGGATGAGCGCGGTGCCCTGGTGGATCAGCTGGTAGTAGGCGTGCTGGCCGTTGGTGCCGGGGGTGCCCCACACGATCGGGCCCGTCACCCACTCGACCGGCTTGCCCTCGTGGTCGACGGACTTGCCGTTGGACTCCATGTCGAGCTGCTGCAGGTATGCCGTGAACCGCGACAGATAGTGACTGTACGGCAGCACGGCGTGGGTCTGGGCGTCGTGGAAGTTGCGGTACCAGATCCCGAGGAGGCCGAGCAGCAGCGGCGCGTTCGATGCGGGCGGCGCTGTGCGGAAGTGCTCGTCCATGAGGTGGAACCCGTCGAGCATGGCGCGGAACCCGTCCGGCCCCAGCGCGATGATGAGCGACAGGCCGATGGCGGAGTCGTAGGAGTAGCGGCCGCCGACCCAGTCCCAGAACTCGAACATGTTCGTCGTGTCGATGCCGAACTTGGCGACCTCGGCGGCGTTGGTCGACACCGCGACGAAGTGCTTGGCCACCGCGGCCTCGTCGCCGAGCGCCTCGACCAGCCACTTGCGCGCGGCCGTCGCGTTGGTGATCGTCTCGATCGTCGTGAACGTCTTGGACGACACGATGAACAGCGTGCGGGCCGGGTCGGCATCGCGGACGGCCTCGTGCAGGTCGGCGCCGTCGACGTTGGACACGAACCGGAACGCCAGCGAGCGGTCCGTGAACGCGCGCAGCGCCTCGTAGGCCATCGCGGGGCCCAGGTCGGAGCCGCCGATGCCGATGTTGACGATCGTGGTGATCCGCTCGCCGGTGTGCCCGACCCACTCGCCCGAGCGGACGCGGTCGGCGAACGCGGCCATCCGGTCGAGCACCGCGTGCACCTTCGGCACCACGTTCTCGCCGTCGACGTAGATCTCGGCGTCCCGCGGCGCCCGCAGCGCGGTGTGCAGCACGGCCCGGTGCTCGGTAAAGTTGATCTTGTCGCCGCGGAACATCGCGTCGCGCAGCTCGAACACGCCGCGGGCCGCCGCGAGCTCCCGCAGCAGTTGCAGGGTCTCTTCGGTGACCAGCTGCTTGCCGTAGTCCAGGTAAAGATCGCCGACCCGCAGCGAGTAGCGGCTGCCCCGGTCGGGGTCTTCGGCGAACAGGTCGCGCAGGTGCACCTCTCCGAGTTCCGCGCGGTGCTTGGCCAGCGCGGACCACTCGGGCAGATGGTTGAGCCGAGGCATCAGGAAACTCCTAGCGAGTCAGCGTGGTACCACTCCACTCGCTGATTCTGCCCCGTCCGCGCTTGGCTCGTCGTCGGTGTCCACATCCTGCGGCACCGTCCGCTCCCGCCCCCGCCGGCGCACCCCGGCGGCGACGGCGATCGCCGTGGCCGCGGCGACGATCAGAAGAACAATTCCCGTCGGTACCTCGAACAGCTTCAACGCGCTCGCGATGAGCACGATGATCAGGGCTGCCCGCACGACATCGGCCGGCGCCCGGGACGACAGCCGCGCCCCGATGAGCACGCCCGGCACCGACCCGACGAGCACCGCCGCGGCGAGGTCGAGCTTGAGGTCGCCGAACAGCGCGTGCCCGAGCGCGGCGGAGAACACCAGCGGGATCGCCTGCACCAGGTCGGTGCCGACCAGGTCGCCGGGGCGCAGTGCCGGGTACAGCGCGAGCAGGATCACGATGATCAGCGACCCCGACCCGACCGAGGTCATGCCGACCACGAGGCCGCCGAGCGCCCCCAGCAGCACCGTCGGGACCGGCCGGATCCGGATCGGCGCCGGACCGTCGCCGGTGGTGGACCCGTTGCCACGGTACGCCTTGAGGAGCAGGCCCACGACGGCCAGCAGCAGGGCGACGCCCAGCGCGGTGCGCACCACGTCCTGGACCTGGTCACCCCCGCCGATCGCCCGCATCAGCAGCACGCCGAGGAACGCGCTGGGCACGCTGCCCAGGCACAGCCATCGCACGAGCGCCCAGTTGACCGTCCCGCGCCGCGCGTGCACGAACCCGCCGAACGGCTTCATCACCGCGCTGGCCGCCAGGTCGCTGGAGACGGCCGCGAGGGGCGGCACGCCGAAGAACAACACGAGGATCGGCGTCATGAGCGCGCCGCCGCCCATCCCGGTCAGCCCGACGATGACGCCGACACCGAGCCCGGCGAAGGCCAGCAGTGGGTCCATCCCGAAAAGTTTGCCGACTCGAGTCAATTTTGTCCACCAACTAAGTCGACAATACGGGGAATTCGACGCGCATCACGCCCCTGCCGGCCACGTCCGAGTCGCTTGACGGCAGCTATTCCCACAGGGAATAGTGAGCCACATGTCGACGACGCACTCCCTGCTCGGCATCCTCGCCTCGCAGGGAATCCGCCATGGATACGAGCTCAAACGCGAGCACGACCGCAGGTTGCTGGGGGTCAGGCCCCTCGCCTTCGGGCAGATGTATACGACCCTGGCCCGGATGCTGCGCAACGGATACATCGCGGAGGCGGAGCATCAGCGGGTCAGCGGGCCGGACCGGGTGGCCTACCGGCTCACCACCGAGGGCCGGGCCGAGCTGGACCAGTGGCTCAGCCAGGCGGTTCAGCCCGCGACGCACGTCTCGGCGCAACTGTTCGTCAAGGTCATCGTCGCGCTCCTCGTCGCGCCGGACGAGGAGGCCGCCCGGTCGTTCCTCGCCACGCAGCGCACCGTCCATCTGGAGCGGATGCGTGAGCTGACCAGGGTCAAGACCGGCGGCGGTGCCACGGTGACCGAGCTGGCCGCCGCGGACTACCTGCTCAACCACCTCGACGCGGACCTTCGGTGGATGGCGACCACGCTGGACCGGATCGGCCAGCTCCGCTCGGAGGTGCTCGCGTGAACACTGCCATCCTCGAGGCGAAGAACATCGAGAAGTGGTACGGGCAGACCGCGGCGCTGCGGGACGTGTCGCTGACCATCGGCCGGGGCGAGACCGTGGCCGTCACCGGTCCGAGCGGCTGCGGCAAGTCGACGCTGCTGCACTGCCTCTCCGGGATTCTGCGCCCCGACCAGGGCAGCGTCCACTTCCAGCAGCGCGACCTCACCACCGAGAGCGAGGCGGCCCGCTCGCGACTGCGCCGGACCGCGTTCGGGGTGCTGTTCCAGTTCGGCCAGATCGTCCCGGAACTGACCTCGATCGAGAACGTGACGCTGCCGCTGCAACTCGGCGGACTGCGGTACCGGGACGCCGCCGTGCGAGCCCAGCGGCTGCTCGACCGGCTCGGCATCGGCGGCCTGGGCGGCAAGCGGCCCGGCGAGATGTCGGGCGGACAGCAACAGCGAGTGGCGCTGGCCCGCGCGCTGGTCACCGAGCCGGAGGTGCTCTTCGCCGACGAGCCCACCGGGGCGCTGGACAGTCTCGCCGGCGAGCAGGTGATGGTCGAGCTTGTGCGGCTGGCCCGCGAGCACGGCACCACCGTGCTGGTCGTGACCCACAGCGCGCAGGTGGCCGCCTACGCGGACCGCGAGATCGCCATGCGCGACGGCCGGGTGGAGACCGGGGGCCGGGTCACGATCTCCGGGGAGGCCCGGTGAGGCCCGCCGGCGTCCTCAGGTTCGCGTTCGCCGGGACCCGCACCGACCGGGCTCGCGTTTCGATCACCGCCGCCGGCGCGGCCGTCGCCGTGCTGGTGCTGCTGTGCTGTGCCACCGTCATGACGATCGAGCCCGAATCCGGCCGCTATCAGAGCAGGATGTTCACCGCCAACACCATCCTTCCCAACACGGTGCTGGCGATGCTGCTGTTCAGCATCCCGATCATGTTTCTGGTCGCGCAAAGCGCCCGGCTCGGCGCGCCCGCGCGCGACCGCAGGCTGGCGGCCTTCCGGATGGCCGGCGCATCGCCGGCTCAGATCGGGTGGATCGCCGCGGTGGAGACCGGCTTGGCCGCGACGATCGGGGCAGCGCTGGGTGCGGCCGCCTACTTCGCGGGTCGGGTGCTGCTGGACAACCCGGGACCGGACGGGAGACGTCCCCTGCCGACCGACGTGCTGCCAACCCGTCCGGCCGCCATCGGCATCGTGATCGGTGTGCCGCTGCTGGCGACGCTCCTCACCGTCGTGCTGCTGCGCCGGGTGGCGATCACACCGTTCGGCGTCGTGCGCCAGAGTCGTCAGCAACGGGTCCGCGCGTGGCCCATGCTGCTGCTGGTGCTCGGCCTGGCCGGCATGACCGGGATGAGCGCGGCGATGCGCAGCGAGTACGTGAGGCAGGGGCGGCTCGACCCCACCCAGGCGTACAACCTGTTGATCCTCGTGCTGCTTGCCTGCACGATCCTGGTGCTGCTCGGGCTGATGTTCACCGTGGCCTGGATCGGATACACAGGTGCCCGCCTGCTGCTGCGCGTGACCCGGCGCCCCAGCGCGCTGATCGCCGCCCGCCAGGTCCTCGCCGATCCGTACGACTGCAGCCGCAGCTACACCGTCATCCTGGTCACCACGGCCTTCGGCGCCGCCGGGATGATGCTGCACTCCTGGATGCTCACCGAGGTGGCGGTGCGGGCCGCCGCGATTCGGGATGCCGCCCTCGCCTACGGCACGCCGTCGACGGATCTGAGCGGCACCGCCGCCTTCCGCTCGGACGTCCACGACATCGTCAACGCGGTCCTGCTCGGCATCATCGGCGTCGCGGCCCTCACCCTGCTGATCGCACTCGTCGAGTCCGGCGTCGCACGCCGGCGCGCCATCGCCGCGCTGGTGGCCGGCGGCACCCCGCGCGCCGTCCTGGCCCGTGCGATGTATTGGCGGGTCCTCATACCCGCCGTGCCCGGCATCGCCATCGCGGGCCTGGCCGGGATGCTCGCGATGCGCTCATTCACCGCCACCGCCACCGCCGGCTGGGGCGGGCCGGTCTGCGTCGGGACGCCTGCCCAGTGCGCCGGGGACGACGCTGGGAACTATATGGAGTACCGCAGTGTCACGCACACCTTCCAGACCCCGGTGCCGTGGGGCGAGATCGGGGCGATCGCGTCGGCCTCCCTGCTGGCCGTTCTCCTGGTGATCGCGGCGAGCTTGCTCCTGCAGCGGTCCAGCACCAACCCGTCCGAACTGCGCGCCGACTGACGGCAGCGGGGTGTGTCCTGGGGCCACGCTGGACGCGGGCCGCGCCGGAGGTGCGGCGAGTCGGCGCGTGCCGGGCGTGACGACGGGCTCGGCGCCGGTGAGCGGCGCTCGGAAATCTCGTCGCGGGCGGTCGCCGACTGTGCACCGGTGGGTGGATGGAGCGGCTGATGCGCGCGGAGTTCTGGACACCATCGGGGATACGCCTGCGGGCGGCGGGCAGCCGGCAGGGGAGCGGCAACTGGCTGTTCCTGCCGGGCGGCCCGGGCATCGGCTCGGAGAGCCTGGAGGGCCTCGTCGCCGCGGTCGAGGTGCCCGGCGCGAGTTGGCTGGTCGACCTGCCCCGCGACGGCTCCAACACGGCGGCGCCGGGCGGCGGCGAGGATCCCTTCGCCGGGTGGCCGGGCGTGCTGCTCGAGGCCGCCCGATCGCTGCCCGGGGCGGTGTTCGTCGGGCACTCGACGGGCGGCATGTACCTGCTGTCGGTACCGGAGTTGGAGGCGCACCTGACCGGGCTGGTACTCGTCAGCTCGGCGCCGCACGCCGGCTGGCTACCCGCGTTCGCCGAGCTGACGCGGCAGCGGCCACTGCCCCAGGACCGGATCGTCGACCAGACGCTGTGGGACGAGCCACGGTTCGGTGGTAGCAACGTACCGTTCGTACGCCTCCGCCACCGCTCCGAAACGCAACGCGCGATCAGACATGCCGGACATCCTGACAGGCTTCGGCTGCCAGCACTCGGCCCCCGCCGGCCGTATGCAGCAGCCACGAGGCCACAACGACCGATCGCCCGGCATGCGCGCACATCGTTGGGCGCGCTCGCTGGCACGCCATCCGATCCACCAACGCCGTTCGCCGCAGTCGTCGCCGCTTGACCGATCCACTCGACGGTCAACGCAACGGCGTTGCCAGTACTTTCTCTCCACGATCATGGCAACCCACGCAGCGCGACGAGCGCCGGCGGTGTCGAGCTCCGGCCGGCGCGCGTCGGAGACGACGACCGGCTTTGAAGCGGGTGAGCTGCCGCCGGCAAGCCGGTACGGGCTGGGGCGGCACCGGGCGGTGACGGTCCGGGCTGGGCTGGGCTGGGGCGGCACCGGGCGGGGTTGGATCGGGCCACGCTGGGCTGAGGGGGGACCGGAGGCGGGGCCGGCCGCGTCGGGCTTGGTAGCCGCGGCGCGGCCGGGGTGGCCTGCGGTTGGGTGAGGCGGTTGGGGTCAGCCGCGTTCGACCTGGTGGCCGACCAGCTCCGGGGCACGCAACTGGGCGCCGGAGCCGTCGCGCCGTCCGTCGGCGGCGGGCAGGTCGCGTGGGTCGCCCTTTGTGTTGACGGCCACCGGGCGGGGACCGATCCAGGCGAGGACCAGGTGGGACTCGCCCTTCAGGAAGCGCTGGGCGCGGACGCCGCCCGTGGCGCGGCCCTTGGCCGGGTAGAGCCGCAGCGGCGTGACCTTCGCGTTGCCCATCGTCGCGGTGACGACCATGGGCTCGCCGTGCTGCGGGTCCTTGGTCGTCACGGCGCCGAAGAAGATCGCCTGGGTGTCGGCGGCCAGGCTGATGCCGGCCATGCCGCCGCCCTTCAGGCCCTGCGGGCGCACCAGCGATGCCGGGAAGCGCAGCAGCGAGGCGTCGGAACTCACGAACGCCAGGGTCTCGTTGCCGTCGGCGAGCCACGTGGCGCCGATGACCTCGTCGCCCTCGCGCAGGCCGATGACCTCGAACTCGTCGGCGCGGACCGGCCACTCGGGGGCACAGATCTTCACCATGCCGGCGCGGGTGCCCAGGGCCAGGCCGGGGGAGCCGGAGTCGCGATCGGCGAGCGGCGCCAGGCCGACGACGGTCTCACCGGACTCCAGCGGGACCAGCTCGGCGGTGGACATGCCCCCGCGCAGCGACACCGTGCCGGGCTGCTCGGGCAGGACCGGCAGGGGCAGGACGTCGACCTTGAACGCGCGGCCGCGGCTGGTGACGAGCACCACCTGGCCGCGGGCCGTGGTGTGCGCGATCGCGCGGACCGCGTCGTGCTTGTCGCGGCCGGCCTTGCGGCTGCCCTCCGGCGCCTCCTCGGACTCGGCCGCGGTGCGCGCCACGAGCCCGGTCGCGGACAGCAGCACCTGGCACGGGTCGTCGGTGACCTCCAGCGGGCCCGCCGGCACCGACGCGGCCAGCACCTCCTTGAGGTCGCCGTCGATGAGCGTGGTGCGCCGGGGCTGGCCGTGCTCCTTGACCACGGCGGCCAGCTCGTCGGAGACGACCTTCTTGAGCACCTTCTCGTCGTCGAGGATCTGGCTCAGCGCGGCGATCTCCTCGTTGAGCCGCTGCTGCTCGGCCTCGAGCTCGATGCGGTCGTAGCGGGTGAGGCGGCGCAGCGGGGTGTCGAGGATGTAGGTGGCCTGGATGTCGGTGAGGCCGAACTCGCCCATCAGGCCCGCCTTGGCCGCGGCCGCGTTGTCGCTGTCACGGATGATCGCGATCACCCGGTCGATGTCCAGCAGCGCGATGAGCAGGCCGTCGACGAGGTGCAGCCGGTCCTGGCGCTTCTTGCGGCGGAACTCGGTGCGCCGCGTGACCACCTCGTATCGATGCTGGAGGAACACCTCGAGCAGCGTCTTGAGCCCCAGCGTCTGCGGCTGCCCGTCGACCAGCACCAGGTTGTTGACGCCGAAGGACTGCTCCAGCGGGGTGAGCCGGTAGAGGTCGGAGAGCAGGGCCTGCGGGTTGACGCCGACCTTGCACTCGATGACCAGGCGGGTGCCGTTCTCCCGGTCGGTGAGGTCCTTGACATCGGCGATGCCCTGCAGCCGCTTGGTCTTGTTGACCTCGTCGCTGATCTTCTCGATGACCTTCTCGGCGCCGACACCATACGGCAGCTCGGTCACGGTGATCGCCTGCCGCCCCCGGCTGCCCTCCAGCAGGCCGATCTCCACCCGGCCGCGCATGCGCACCACGCCGCGGCCGGTCTCGTAGGCCCTGCGGACCTCGTCGAGGCCGAGCAGCAGCCCGCCGGTGGGCAGGTCGGGCCCCGGGACGAACTCCATGAGCTTGTCCAGCGTGGCATTCGGGTGGTTGATCAGCCAGCGGGTCGCGGCGACGATCTCGGCGAGGTTGTGCGGGATCATGTTGGTGGCCATGCCGACCGCGATCCCGGACGAGCCGTTGACGAGCAGGTTGGGGAACGCGGCGGGCAGGACCGCCGGCTCCTCGAGCGAGCCGTCGTAGTTGGGCCGGAAGTCGACGGTGCCCTCGTCGAGTCCGCCGACGAGCAGCATCGCCTCGCGGGACATCCGGGCCTCGGTGTACCGCGAGGCCGCCGGCCCGTCGTCCGGCGAGCCGAAGTTGCCGTGCCCGTCGATGAGCGGGACGTTGAGCGAGAAGTCCTGCGCCATGCGGACCATGGCGTCGTAGATCGCGCTGTCGCCGTGCGGGTGGTACTTGCCCATGACGTCACCGACGACGCGCGAGGACTTCACGTGCCCGCGGTCGGGGCGGTGCCCCTGCTCGTTCATCGAGAAGAGGATGCGCCGGTGTACGGGCTTGAGCCCGTCCCGCGCGTCCGGCAGCGCCCGGGAGTGGATGACCGAGTACGCGTACTCCAGATACGAGTCCTCGACCTCGGTGGTGAGCGGGTTGTCCAGCACCCGTGCGCCCGCCTGATCGAACGCGGACAGATCGGCCTTGACAGCCTTGGTGCTCTTGCGTGCCATGGTGAAGTGCCGGCCTTCCAGTTATCTCAGGCGTCTTGTCTCAGGCGTCGATGGTCTCTTGGTCGACCCGCGTCGCGGAGTCGATCAGCCAGTTGCGCCGGGGTTCGACCCGCTCGCCCATGAGCAGCTCGAGGACCTCCTCGGCGGCCTCGACGTCGTCCAGCGTGATGCGCCGCACCGCCCGGGTCGCCGGGTTCATCGTGGTCTCCCACAGCTCTTCGGCGTCCATCTCGCCCAGGCCCTTGAACCGCGGGATCGGGGTCACGACCTGCTTGCCGGCCTTCTCCAGCCGGGCCACGGTGCCGGTCATCTCCTGCTGCGTATACGTGTAGATCGTCTCCGGGTTGCGCCCCTTGGTGACGATCTTGTGCAGCGGCGGGACGGCGGCGTAGAGCCGGCCGTCGGCGATCGCCGGTCGCATGTACTTGGCGAACAGCGTGATCAGCAGCGTGCGGATGTGCGAGCCGTCGACGTCGGCGTCGGCCATGATCAGAATCCGGCCGTAGCGCATCGACTCGAGATCGAACGTGCGCCCGGAGCCGGCCCCGAGCACCTGCACGATCGCCGAGCACTCCGTGTTGTCGAGGACCTGCTGGATGTTGGCCTTCTGCACGTTGAGGATCTTGCCGCGGATCGGCAGCAGGGCCTGATACTCCGAAGAGCGCGCCATCCGGGCGGTGCCCAGCGCGCTGTCGCCCTCGACGATGAACAGCTCGCTGCGATGCACGCCGGTGGAGCGGCAGTCGACGAGCTTCGCCGGCATCGACGCGCCCTCCAGGGCCGTCTTGCGCCGGGCCGCGTCCTTCTGCTGCTTCTGCGTGAGCCGCACCCGCGCCGCGTCGACGATCTTCTGCAGCACCGTGCGCGCCTCGGTCTTGGTCTTGCGCGCCTCGATCCAGGCCTTGATGTGCTGCTCGACGACCTGCTGCACGACCCGCGTCACCGGGGCGGTGGACAGCTCGTCCTTGGTCTGCGAGGTGAACTGCGGCTCCGGGATGCGCACGTGGATGACCGCGGTCATGCCCTCGAGCACGTCGTCGAGGGTCGGCAGGTCCTCCTTGGGGCGCAGCAGGCCGCGGGTGTTGCGGATCGCGTCGGTCAGCGCCCGCAGCGCGCCGCGCTCGAAGCCGCGCCGGTGGGTGCCGCCGTGCATGTTGCGGATGGTGTTGGTGAACGACTCGACGACCCGGTCGTAGCCGGTGCCCCAGCGCAGCGCGATCTCGACCTCGGCGCGCCGCTCGACGTTGGCCTTCATCACGCCGTTCTCGTCGGCGGCGTTCTCCTTGTAGCGCCCCTCGCCGTTGATGAGCAGCGTGCCGCACACCGGCTTGTCGCCGCTGGGGGCCAGGAACTCCACCATGTCGGACAGGCCGTTGGGGTAGTGGAACGTCTCGGCCGTGATCGAACCCTGGGTCGCGTCCTTGAGCACGTAGGTCACGCCCGGCACCAGGAACGCGGTGTTGCGCAGCTTCGCCCGCACCGCCTCGGGGTCCAGCGCCGCCCCGGTCTCGAAATAGCGGGGGTCGTGCCAGTAACGGATCGAGGTGCCCGTCGACGCGCCGCGCTTCATCCGGCCCTGCACACTCAGCCCGCCGCGACGGGTGAACCTCGCCGAGGCGCCCGGCCCGTCGAACTCGCCCGGCACGCCGTGCTGGAACGCCATGTGGTGGACCTTGCCGTCACGGCGCACGGTCACGTCGAAGCGGGTGGACAGGGCATTGACCGCGGAGGCGCCGACGCCGTGCAGGCCGCCTGAGGTCTTGTATCCCGAACCGCCGAACTTCCCGCCCGCGTGCAGCCGGGTCAGCACCAGCTCGACGCCGGACATGCCGGACTTCGCGTGCACGTCGACCGGGATGCCGCGCCCGTCGTCGTCGACCTGGACCGAGCCGTCGGCGTGCAGCGTCACCTCGACCCGGGTGGCGTGCTCGGCGATGCCCTCGTCGGTCGAGTTGTCCACGATCTCGTTGAACAGATGGGCGACGCCGCGGCTGTCGGTCGAGCCGATGTACATGCCCGGGCGCTTGCGGACAGCGTCCAGCCCTTCGAGGAGCGTGAGGTTGTCAGCCCCGTAGAGGGTCTCGGGTTGTGCGGTCAACTCGGCTCGTCTCCCATTGGTCCTGTTCCCCTGTGCCGCCCGCGAGCGTAACCGGAGGGTCTGACATTTTCGCGTCGCCCTCGCCCCGTTTCGGGCCGCGAGTCCTGAAACGCCGTGATCGCGCCCACAGTCCCACCCGGCGCGAACGGGGTCCGCGCACCGCCTCGCCGAGGCGCACCGTGGCATCGAACACGTGTACAACGACCTCGCATACTACTTCGCCCGAATCCCGAACCCGCCGACCGCCACGCGGGACGGCGTGGCACGGCGCCGGGTCCCGGTTCAGATGGTGAACGGCGTCCGGCCCGCGCTGAGTTCCCGCAACGCGGCCAGGATCTCGTCCTCGGAGCGGTCGGCGAAGCTTAGCGTCACGGTGAATCCCGAGCCGTAGAACAGTTTCGCCATCGCCGAGTCCAGGGCGGTGAACGCGCCGAGACCGCCCTCGACGCGGGGGTCGCGCGGCTTCACCACGACCAATTTCTCCAGTCCCCAGCGACGGCGCCGGATGTGCTCGATGCCCTCCCACGGCAGCCAGATCGCCTGCCCGCGGGTCGGCCGGGTCCTGATCCACAATCCGGCCGGCCCGGCGGCCAGCAGCGGGCCGCCCGACGAGGCCAGGAGGATCTGCGCGCCGATGGTGCTGCCGAGCACGACCGCCAGGCAGGCCATCAGCGCGACGAGCGCGACGAGGTCGCCGCTGGTGTGGTTCGGCCCGGCGGCGGTGAACACCAGCGCCGCCGGGCAGCCCACGACCAGCAGGGCGGCCACGGCGATCGGAACCATGACCAGGGCGCGCTTGAGCGCGCTGGGCCGGGCGACGAACGGCTGGTTCTCGGGGATGCGCGCGGCGATCGGTGCCTGCGGTCCGGGGGGAATGCCGTATCCGCCGGCGGGCACCGGCCGCGGCGGCGGGACGGGGGGAGCGGGCGGCTGCGGCGGCCGGTTCCAGGCTGGCGGCCGCGGTCCCTGTGCGGGACCGGACGGGGGCGAGGCATCGCTCACCGCGACACCTTACGTCGCGTCGTGACCCGCGTCACGGGCGCCGGCGCGCTCGACCCAGGACTTGTACGGCCGGGAGGCGTCGTAGCCGCCGTCCATGTAGTACTCGCGTAGGTCGGCGCGGAGCAGGAACACCGCGACGAAGATCAGCAGCGCGACGGAGATCAGACCGGCGACGCCGTGCGGCCCCGTGTACCAGGACGGGACCGCCTGCGCGTACTCCGCCCGCAGCGCCGCCGGCTCCTCGCCGGTCGGCGCCACCGCCCACTCGGGCCCGCCGACCAGGAAGCACAGCGTCGTCAGCGCGATGAGCGGCGCGGCCACCCACACCGCCACCCGCACCTTGTTGGACGGGCGGCGCATGAACACGGCGATCGTCGCGAGCACCAGGACGGACACCGCCGCCACCGTGAGATTGTTGACCAGGTCGGTGTGCACCCGGTCGAGCTGCGCCACGGAGATCAGCCGGAATTGCCGGCGGCCGAGGTGCGTCAGCGCCGCCGCGGACAGCGCCGCGTCGGCCGCGAGCAGCGCCGCCGCCGCCGTGACGGACCAGTGGACCAGCCGGACCTGCGTGGACACCCGCATGCTGCCTCCCCCGAGTCGCGTTCACCGTAGTACGACCGGCCAGCGTCCGCGCGCTCATTTCGGCGGCATGGCCCGCCCGCGGCCGGTCACAGCCAGCCGGACTTGCGGAACAGCCGGTGCAGGGTCACCATCGCGCACGCCATGATCGCGGCCACCAGGCCGTAGCCGTACCGCCAGTGCAGCTCGGGCATGTGGTCGAAGTTCATGCCGTAGATCCCGGCGATCGCGGTCGGCACGGCGGCGATGGCGGCCCACGCGGCGATCTTGCGCATGTCGTTGTTCTGGTCCAGCCCGACCTGGGCCAGCCTGGCCTGCAGGATCGAGTCGAGCAGTTCGTTGTACGACCCGATGCGCTCCACCACCTGGTTGAGCCGGCCGTGCGCGTCCTGGAAGTACTGCCGCAGGGCCGGCGGCACGTCGGACGAGGGATCGGTCATGCGCCGCAGCGGCTGCCGCAACGGCAGCACCGCCCGCTTGAACTCCAGCAGCTCGCGCTTGAGCTGGTAGATCTGCTGCACGTCGCAGCCGCCGTCGCGCAGGAACGCGGTCTCCTCGAGCTTCTCCACGTCCTGCTCCACGTGGGTGGCCACGTCGTGGTACACCTCGACCATCCGCTCGATCACCGCGTAGGCGACCGCCCACGGCCCCAGCCCGAGCAGGGCGGGGCGCTGCTGCAGCCGCGCCCGCACGTCGGCCAGGGCGCCGGCCCCGCCGTGGCGCACCGACACGACGAAGTGCCGGCCGATGAGCAGCGTCACCGCGCCGGTGTCGACGACCTCGGAGGTCGCGGTCAGCTCGGCATGCTCGACGTACCGCGCGGTGCGCAGCGTGAGCACCGTCACGTCCCCGCACCGCTCGATCGCCGGGCGCCGATCCACCGCCAGGGTCTTGCCGGCGGTCGCCTCGTCCACGCCCACGAGCTCGGCGATCGCGGTGAACTGCGCCGAGGTCGGCTCGAACAGCCCGAGCCACACGAACCCGTTGCGCCGGCGGCGGGCCGCGGCGTAGGCGTCCGCGAACGACGGGTGGCCCGGCTGGCGGCTGCCGCGCACGTACAGCGCGCAGTCCATCACCGCCGCCTCTTCCTCGGGCCGTGGGAGCAGGTGCGGCAGGCGCTCCGGCGGCTGGAGGCGCTGCAGCACGCGGCCGATCAGCCGCCCGACCCGCCGCCCGACCCGCCGGCCGGCCTTCGCGCCGGCGCTCACCTCGGGGTTGCTCATCAGATTCCTTCCGTGGATACTCCGGCCTTCAGGCCGGAGAGGAAACGGAACCCCTGCGGAGCAGGACAGGGAAAGCTGATCCGCCGCCAAG
>NZ_JBEPDB010000086.1:0-36655 GCF_040300025.1 Dactylosporangium sp. NPDC000555
ATGCCCCGCCCGTCCGCCGAGACTTGTCGCGGCGCGACGCCCGGCCCACGACGCTGCCCGACCACCGAACCCGGTCGCGGCGCAGGGATCGGCCCCGAACGCCGGCCGGTATGGATGCCCCGCCCGTCCGCCGAGACTTGTCGCGGCGCGACGCCCGGCCCACGACGCTGCCCGACCACCGAACCCGGTCGCGGCGCAGGGATCGGCCCGGAACTCCGCCCCCATTGCGGCCCAGAACTCCGCCTCCATCGTGGCCCGGGGATCGGCCTCGAAGGCCGCCCGGCATGAGTGCCCCGCCCGTCCGCCGGGACCCGTCGCGGCGCGGGGACGGGTCCGGGCCGCCGCCCGACGCGGGTCGTCGCCGCGGGCCAGGTCACGGCCACGAGCAGGGCGACCCCCGCGATCGCCCAGCCGGCCCCGGCCGGTACGAACAGCGCCGCGATCGCCGCGAACCAGCAGCCCAGCGCCGCCCCGGCGAGCCGCATGTCCGCGCTCATACCGTCACGCGCTCCTTGAGCTGCCGGAACTTCGCGTCCCCGATCCCCTCGACCTGCCGCAGGTCGGTCACCGACCGAAACCCGCCGTGCCGGTCGCGGAACTCGACGATCCGCTGCGCGAGCACGTCCCCGATGCCCGGCAGCGTCTGCAGTTCGGCCACGGTCGCGGTGTTGAGGTTGACCGGTCCCGCGCCGCCCGCCCCGCCCGCGCCACCGGTGTTCACGCCACCCGCCGGCCCCGGTGCCGGCGTTACCCCGATCGCGATCATCTCCCCGTCGACGACCTTGCGGGCGAGGTTGACCCCGGTGAGATCGACGCCCGGCACCGCCCCGCCGGCCGCCTCGATCGCGTCCGCCACCCGCGATCCGGCGGGCAGCCGCACCAGCCCCGGCCGATGCACCCGCCCGGCGACCGAGACGACGAGCATCGCGGGCGCGCTGGACGTTGCGGCGGCCGGCGACCCCGAGCTGACCTGCGGTGCCGGGGTGACCCGGGGCCGCGACCACCACACGACCCCGGCCGAGATGCACACCACCAGCCCGGCCACCACCAGCAGGACCCGTACCCCGCGCCGGCCGGGATCGAACGCCGCGAACGCCGACCGCCGCCCCGGCTCCAACACCTCCTCGAACCCCGGCTGCCCGCCCCGTGCGCCGGCCTCGAGTTCGTCTCCCCGCCGTTCCTCTTTCGCCGGTCTTCGCCGGCCGCGGAACGTCCGATCCCACGGATAGGCCGCCTCCGCGTCCTCCGGCCACTCCCACGGCCCGGCCGCCGCACTCGGCGATCCCTCCCGCGAGCCGGCCGCCGCACCCTCCGGCGTTGCATCCGACATTTCCGAAACATCGGGTTCGCCAGGTGGCAGGGCCGTCACGCGAGCCAGGCGGGTTGAGGCCGTCGAACCGTCGTCGTAGTCGTCTGAGCGCCACATGACCCGGCAGGTTAGGCCGGACGCGGGGTGTCGCGCTCGGCCCGGACGCCGAATCTGTGGATAACCGGCCGCTTGTGGATAACCCCCGAAACGGCGGTTGATCTGCTATGCGACCCGGTGGACCACCACGGCGACCATGCCCGGCCCGACGTGGGCGCCGACCACCGCGCCGACCTCCGTCAGATACGCCCCGCGCAGCCGTTCGCCCAACCGCTCCTTGAGCGTGGTCAGCAACGCGTCGGCGCGATCCGGGGCGGCGAGGTGGTGCACCGCGATGTCCACGTCCGCGTCACCGGCGGACTCGGCGGCGATGTCGACAAGGCGGGCGAGCGCACGGCTCGCGGTGCGAACCTTTTCCCGCACCACCACGCCCTCCTCGGTGGTGTGCAGGATCGGCTTCACCGCCAGCGCGGTCCCCAGCAGCGCCGCGGCCGCGCCGATCCGGCCGCCCCGGCGGAGGAACTCGAGCGTGTCGACATAGAACAGGGTGGTGGTACGCGCCACCGCGTCCACCGCCGCCTGCCGAACCTCGGCGAGCGTCCCGCCGGCCGCGGCGGCATCGGCGGCGGCCAGCGCCGGGAAGCCGAGCCCCATTCCGGTCGACTGCGTGTCGATGACCTCGACCTTGCCGTCGAACTCCGCGGCGGCGAGCACGGCGGCGTCATAGGTCCCCGAGAGCCGCGCCGACAGGTGAACCGACAGCACGGTGTCCGCGCCGGAGTCGAGCAGTTCACGGTACACCTGGGAAAACGCCTCGGGGGACGGCCTGGACGTGGTCACGGCGACCCGCCGGGCGTTCAACGCCTCGGCGACCGTGGCGGAGTCGATGTCGACGGTCTCCAGGCCGGGAACGCCGTTGACGACCACGGCGAGCGGCACGACGGTGAGCCGCCTGCCGGGCTCGCCGCTGACGGGCAGCGGCGGCAGATACGCGGTCGAGTCGGTCACCACGGAGACGGCGGGGTGTTGGCCGGTCATCACCGCACCGTAGCCGATTCCGGCCCACCCCGGCCCACCAGAGCCGTGCCGACTCAGCGCCGTCTCACCCTCAGGGCCTGTGTCGAAGTGGATGGTAGGGCTGCGGCGGGCTCAGACGCCTCGCCAAGGCTGGCCCGGCGCGGCCCCGGCCGGCGCCTGAGCCTCGCCTCGCTCCGACCCCTGCTTCGGCGCAGGCCTCAGTGCTCGATCCGGGTCACCTGGAATGGTGTGCCCTGCTGGCAGGTGGTCATCAGATCGGGCTGCGGCGTCCCGTACACGGTCACCTGCGCCCCGCTCTTCAGCGCCGCCCGGTCGCCGCCGACGAGCAGATACGTCTTGGAGTCGGTGGCGAGCAGCACGCAGCCCGCCTCGACGCCGTCCTTGATCGTGCCGCGGAGGGCCATGGCCGACCCGGACGGCACCGGGTCGGCTGGCCGGATCGACGCCCCGGCGGATGGGGGTGGCCCCGAGGACGGCGGGGCGACGGACGGAGGCGGGGCGCTGACCGGCTCCGACGAACCGGACGAGCCGCAACCGGCCAGCCCGCCCAGCCCGATCCCGGCGAGCACGATCAACGTGACGAACCGAAAACTCATGATCCTCTGACGCTAGCGCCTCGCCCCGGGTTCCGCTGCCCGTCCCAAGATCCGGTCGGCGCCGCAACGCATCACAGGACGTGAAGCGCGGCGGGCAACGATCAGGACACGTTGTGGGCCTGCAACGTCCAGCCGCGCACCGGGTCGTGGCGCAGGTGAGTGGCGTGGCAGTTGTGCAGCGCCCCCAGCGTCGGTGCCAGGTCCATCGGCCAGCCGAGCAGTGCGATCGTCGCGAACCGGGCCGCCGCGCCGTGCGTCGCGGCCACGATCACCGCGTCGGGCGCGGCCGTGTCGACCGCCTCCTGCAGCGCCGCGACCATCCGCTTCGCCACCGCGTCGATCTCCTCGACGCCGGCGTCGCCGACCTCCTCGCCGCGGCGCCAGCGGGCGAACGACTCCGGCCAGCGCTGCGTCACCTCGGCGTGGGTGTGGCTCTCCCATTGGCCGAAGCTCCGCTCGCGCAGCCGTGGATCGTGCGTCACCGGCAGCCCCGACACCTCGGCCAGCGCCGCCGCCGTGGTGGCCGCCCGCGTGAGGTCGCTCGCGACGAGCGCCGTCGGCCCGAGGGCGGCCACGCGCGGCGCGCTCTCCCGGGCCTGCTCGACCCCGACCGCGGACAGGGGCGTGTCGGTCTGCCCCTGAATCCGCCCTGCCGCGTTCCACTCCGTCTGCCCGTGCCGCCAGAGGATGAGCAGCGTCACACCGCCACCCCCGGCCGGCCACACGAACACGCGGGTGGGTGCGACGTCACGCCTTGCGGACGCACAACCAGGCGCAGCCTCATGCGGACGCGGGCAGGTCGCGGTCGACGAACTCGATCTGCGGACAGTCCTTCCACAGCCGGTCGAGCGCGTAGAACTCCCGCTCCTCGGTGTGCTGCACGTGCACGACGATGTCGACGTAGTCCAGCAACACCCACCGCCCGCCGCGCTCGCCCTCGCGGCGCACCGGCTTGGCCTTCTCCGGCAACTGGACGAGGCGCTCCTCGATCGCGTCCACGATCGAGAGCACCTGGCGCTCGTTGGGTGCGGAGGCGAGCAGGAACGCGTCGGTGATGACCAGTTGGTCGGCCACGTCGAGGATGACGATGTCTTCGGCCTTCTTGTCGGCGGCCGCCTGTGCAGCGGTGAGCGCCAGCTCGCGGGCACGCTCAGTGGCGGGCACCGGACTCCTTTCGTCGGACCTTCCCGGCCAGGTTCACCGGGCTGGTTCCAGCCTCTCACGCGGGTACGACATTTTGCTGCTCAGTTGTTGCCGACTTTTCGGTACAAACCGCGCTTTGCGATGTACTGCACGACGCCATCCGGCACCAGATACCACACCGGTTTGCCCTCCTCGACCCTCCGCCGGCAGTCCGTGGACGAGATCGCCATCGCCGGGACCCGCACCAGGCTCGCCTTGTCTGGCGGCAGGTGCTCCGCGTTGAGCTCGAAGCCCGGCCGCGTCACGCCCACGAAGTGCGCCAGCTCGAAGAGGTCGGCGGCGTCCTTCCACGAAAGGATCTTGCCCAGCGCGTCCGCGCCGGTGATGAAGAACAACTCGGCGTCGGCGCCGTAGGAGGTTCGCAGGTCTCGCAGCGTGTCCACGGTGTACGTCGGCCCACCGCGGTCGATGTCGACCCGGCTGACCGTGAACCGCGGATTGGAGGCGGTGGCGATAACGGTCATCAGGTATCGGTCCTCGGCCGGGCTGACCGCGACCTCGCTCTTCTGCCAGGGCTGCCCGGTCGGGACGAAGACGACCTCATCGAGACCGAACAGGTCGGCCACCTCGCTGGCCGCCACGAGGTGTCCGTGGTGAATCGGGTCGAATGTGCCACCCATGATGCCCACGCGCATCACCGCATCGTAGTGATCAGGACGGACCTCCGGCGCCGGGCCCCTCGTCACCCCGGGTACATCCCTCGGCCACCGGCGCCGCGGCGGGAGCGGTAGCGTGACGCCCATGACGCTGCCTCACCCCAAAGGCGAGTTCGACCGGTCGCGTGCCGTCTGGCGCTCGGCCCCCGGCGACAGTCACGGCAGCCGCGTCGAAGTGGCGTTCGTCGACGATCTGATCGGGCTGCGCAATGGCGCCGACCCGGGCAGCCCCATCCTGGTGTTCACCGAGGCCGAGTGGGAAGCGTTCGTGGCGGGCGCCAAGGACGGCGAGTTCGACGCCTGACGCCCGCCCGAACTCCTCCGGCTTCAGCAGAGCAGCGCCCGAAGCGGCGCCGTGCGCTCCAGCCGCGGCCGGAGTTCGCGCACCCGCAGGGTCAGCGTCACCGCCTCCATGGTCGCCTCGTCGTCGGGCGGCGCGTAGACCCGCCGCGCCGCCAGCCGCCGCGCGACCTCGGTCCAGTCGTACACGGGCCGCCTCGGGTGCGCGAACACGGGCTCGGGCAGATCCCAGGACCGCACCACCCCCGCGGGCCGGTCCAGCCGCTCGCCGATCGTCTCCAGCGTGACGAGCGGATCGTCGGCGATCGCCGCCGCGATGACGAGCCCGGCCCCGTCGAGATCACGCACCCCCGACACGACCGCGTCGATCAGCGTCGGCGCCGGTCGGTCGAACGCGACCCAGGCGACCCGCCCGCCGGGGTCCGCCGGTGCGAGGCCGCCCGGCAGCCCGTCGAACGCGCGCGGCGCCCGGCCCGCGGCCGGCGCCGAGCCGGCGGCCCCCGGCGGGGCGTAGGACGGCGGCAGCACCTCCACGCACGCGTCGTCGGCCCGGTCGAACAGCACGTCCGCCGCGGAATCGGCCGGCTCGCCCACGATCAGCAGCCGGAACTGCCGCAGTCGCATCACAGCTCCCGCCCGCACGCCCGGTGCCGGTGCGTGAACGCGTCGATCCGCCGCGCCACGCGCTCGGCCGGCAGCCCGCGCGGCACGTCCGCCGGCACGCCGAGCCAGCCCCGGCACACCGGGCACTCCAGCCGCAGCCAGGCCCGTTCCTCATCGATGTTCCGATGCACAGGTTCCTCCCCCCGTCGGTCCCTTCCCGGGGTCAAGAGAACACCAGAAAACGCCGCTTGGGAGGGGCCAGCGGGGAACCCGTCGCCGACCGTGGCGGCAACGAAGGAGACCGATGTAAGCTCGAACTTTTGTCGCATTGCACCGCTCGACAGCTCAGCCAGGTGCGGCACGCGCTGGCCTCACCAGCGGACGGCGCGCTCCCTCAGGTAGCCCAGCGAGGCCGGCGACGGCGACGACGCCACGCTGAAGCGGGCCGGCCGGTAGTCGATCTCCTCGATCAGCAGGTCGGCCTCGGCCAGCAGCGCCCACGGCACCTGGAACACCCGCTCGCCCGGCACGGACACGCCCACCAGATCCACGGCGGGCAGCAGCGTCGGCGTGCCGACCGTCCAGGTGGCCGTCGTGAACGCCGATCCGTCCGGCCGGGTGGCGAGGACGGCCTCGGCCAGCCGCCGGTCGCCCAGCGTCCGACGCTGGTGCTCGGCGACGTCGACCGCGAGCCGGCTGGCGGCCCGGGCCGCGGCCGGGTAGGCGGGATGCCCGCGCTCGGGCAGGAACGGCACGACCCGCCCCTCGTCGTCGGTGGTGTAGGCCATCGGCGACAGCGGCCGTGGGGTGCGCGCGTACTCGTCGGAGGCGAGCTCGTGCAGCTGCTCGACCAGGCGTGGCTCGTCGGCGCACACGAGCAGCATCAGCGTGCTGGGCAGGAAGGCGACCGCCCGCCCGCCGACCTGCTCGTCGAGTTCGGCCAGCCAGCCGTCGAGCAGGACCCAGGAGACCAGCTGCTCGCCGCCGTAGTCTGGCACGTGCAGTACCGAAGGCCCGAAGAATCCCGCCGCGGCGGGCAGCTCCGCGCGGGCCAGCGTGCGGTGATGGGCCGCGGCGAAGATCTCCTCCGCGCTCACCCCCCACCGCGCCGGGCTGTCGATGTGCAGCGGCACCTCGCCGGCGAGGACGACCTCGTCGAGGTGCGGCAGCGCCGGCCGCCGCAGCGTGCGGGTGCCCCGGGCTGCGTGGCGCAGGGCAAGGCGCAGGTCGGGCAGCGCCTCGGCGAACGTCGCCGGCTGAGCGGGCGGGGCGAGGCTGTGCGCCACGAACTCCCGCACGAACTGTCTCCGGTCGCTGGGACTTCGCTGGCCGCGCTGGTACTGCGTGAATGCCTTCGACAGGAAGAGCGTGCTGTACGCGTCCTGGCCGCATTCGCACACGATGGCGAACTGGTTCGGGCGGAATTCGGCGTCGGTGAATCCGAGTCTGCGCAGCTCGGCCAGCACCTGGCCGGCGAAGCGCTCCCGTGGTGAACGGGTCGGTCGGGTCAGCCGCTCGAGGATGCCCACCGACCAGACACTAGCCCCAGGTGAGCTCGGACGCGATGGGCTCGGGAGCAATCACAAGTTTTTCGTAGCACAGGCCGAGCGGGCTGTGTACATACGGCCCATACGACGGAATCGGCCAATAACCGGCAGATCCGCACAATCAGGTGGCGGGCGGCCGGGTCCACCGCGTACACGCGGCCTTTTTCCCGGCCACCGTCACGCTGCTAGAAATCCTCGGTGTCGCTCGTGGAGGAGACTTCCAGCTCCTCGTAGGGCCGGCGGCGGGCGGCGCGCATGGCCTTGCGCTCGGCCGCGCCGACGCGCTTGCCCGACTCCTCAAGGCGATAGTCGGTGCCCCGGTTGCCGGGGACGAACTCCTCCTCGACGAACAGGTTCGGCTGCCAATCGAACTCACGTACGCCAATGCGAACCGGATCGCCGGGGTGCGCGCCGGCCTTCTTCAGCGCCGCCTCGACGCCCAGCCGGGCGAGCCGGTCTGCGAGGTAACCGACGGCCTCGTCGTTGTCGAAGTTCGTCTGGCGCACCCAGCGTTCCGGCGCGCCGCCGCGCACCACGTATACGCCCTCGGCGTCGCGCTCGATGGTGAACCCGCTGTCGTCGACCGCGACCGGGCGCAGGACGATCCGGGTGCGCTCCGGCGGCGGCGTGGCCAGCCGATGCTGCTTGACCAGCTCGAACAGGGCGAAGATGAGTTCGCGCAGGCCCTCGTGGGTGACGGCGCTGACCTGATGCACCGCGTAGCCGCGCGCCTCCAGTTCGGGGCGCACGATGTCGGCGAGATCACGGCCGTCGGGCACGTCGATCTTGTTGAGCACGACGAGCCGCGGCCGGTCCTCCAGCCCGCCGTACGCGGCGAGCTCCGCCTCGATGGCGTCGATGTCGGAGAGCGGGTCGCGCTCGGTCTCCAGCGCGGCCGTGTCGACGACGTGGGCGAGCACCGCGGTGCGCTCGATGTGCCGAAGGAACTCCAGGCCCAGGCCCTTGCCGGTGGCGGCGCCGGGGATGAGCCCGGGCACGTCGGCGACGGTGAACGTGTCGTCGCCGGCCTGCACCACGCCCAGGTTGGGCACCAGGGTGGTGAACGGGTAGTCGGCGATCTTCGGCCGGGCCGCCGAGATGGCCGCGATCAGCGACGACTTGCCGGCCGACGGGAAGCCCACCAGGCCCACGTCGGCGACGCTCTTGAGCTCGAGCACCACGTCGAGCCCCTCACCGGGCTCGCCGAGCTCGGCGAAGCCGGGTGCCTTGCGTCGCGTGCTGGCCAGGGACGCGTTGCCACGCCCGCCGCGCCCGCCGCGGGCCAGCTCGAACTGCGTGCCGGCGCCGACCAGGTCGGCGAGGGTCTCGCCGTCGAGGGTCTGCACGACGGTGCCGTCGGGCACCCGCAGCGCGAGCGTCTCGCCGTTGGCGCCGTCGCGGTGGTTGCCGGCCCCGCCGTTGCCGTTGCGAGCCTTCTGGTGCGGGTGGAAGTGGAAGTCCAGCAGCGTGTGTACGCCGGGGTCGACGACCAGCGTGACGCTGCCGCCGTGCCCGCCGTCGCCGCCGTCCGGCCCGCCGAACGGCTTGAACTTCTCCCGATGGATCGACACACAGCCGTGACCGCCGTCGCCGGCCCTCACGTGCAGCACGGCCCGGTCAACGAACGAGGTCACCGCGAACTCCCCATCAAGCAACTACATGGCAAACACAACAACGGCGGGCCGGAGGCTCGTATGCCCCCTGCCCGCCGCGCTTTGAACGAACTCAGCCCTCGGCCGGCGTGATGCTGACCGTCTTGCGGCCGCGCTTGGTGCCGAAGGTCACGTGACCGGCGGCGAGCGCGAACAGCGTGTCGTCGCCACCGCGGCCGACAAGGTCGCCCGGGTGGAACTTGGTGCCGCGCTGGCGAATGAGGATCTCGCCCGCGTTGACCAGCTGACCGCCGAACCGCTTCACGCCGAGCCGCTGGGCGGCGGAGTCGCGCCCGTTCCGCGAGCTGGACGCACCCTTTTTGTGTGCCATCGCGCTTAGCCCTACTTCCCGGTGGAGATGCCGGTGACCTTCACCTGGGTCAACGGCTGACGGTGACCCTGGCGCTTGTGGTAGCCGGTCTTGTTCTTGAACTTGTGGATCCGGATCTTCGGACCCTTGGTGTGCGCGACGACCTCTGCGGTCACCGCGGCGCTGGCAAGCGCGGCCACATCGGTGATGAGATCCTCGCCGTCGACAAGCAGGACAGCGGAGAGCGTCAGCGCATCGCCCGGCTCGCCCGCGAGCTTCTCGACCTCGATCACATCGCCCTCGGCGACCTTGTACTGCTTGCCGCCGGTCTTGACGATCGCGTACATGGGACGCGGACTCCTGTCGTAGCTACTGGCGGGCTGGTTCGGGCTGGCACCTCCGCCGGAACACCGGGCAGAGGCACGCGAAAGACCCTGCGCACGAAAGTGCGCTTTAGAGAGAGTACGCCATGGCCGGCGTACTCCCCAAATCAGGGGCGGGTCCGGCGGCGGACGCCACCCCGGCGGGTCCGGCGCCGGGCGCCGTTACCCGCGGACTCGTCCTCGTCGTCGACGTTGTCGGGGTCGTCCTCGGAGGCGATGGGTGTGAACTCCGCCTCCTCCTGGACGTCCTCGACCACGTGCGGGGCCTCGACGGCCCCGCCGGCGCTCTCCTCCTCCGCCGAGGCCTCCTCGACCACCGCGGTGGCGCCGCGACGGCCGCGCCGCCGGCTGCGCGGAGCGGGCACGTCGGCCTCCTCGACGCCGGTGGTGACGCCGGCCCCCCTCGATGAGTCCCCAGCGGCCGAGGCGACCTTCGCCACCGCGTGGCTGTGTCCGCCGGCGCCGGCGCCGCGCTTCTCCGGGATCGGCTCGGTGTGGATGATCAGGCCGCGGCCCTTGCAGGCCTCGCAGGTCTCGCTGAACGCCTCCAGCAGGCCCTGGCCGACCCGCTTGCGGGTCATCTGCACCAGGCCGAGCGACGTGATCTCCGTGACCTGGTGCTTGGTCCGGTCCCGGCCGAGGCACTCGGTCAGCCGGCGCAGCACCAGCTCGCGGTTCGACTCGAGCACCATGTCGATGAAGTCGATCACGATGATGCCGCCGAGGTCGCGCAGGCGCAGCTGGTGGACGATCTCCTCGGCCGCCTCGAGGTTGTTGCGGGTGACCGTCTCCTCGAGGTTGCCGCCGGCGCCGGTGTACTTGCCGGTGTTGACGTCGATCACGGTCATCGCCTCGGTGCGGTCGATGACGAGGCTGCCGCCGGAGGGCAGGAACACCCGCCGGTCGAGCGCCTTGATCAGCTGCTCGTCGATGCGCAGGTCGGCGAAGACGTCGTTGGTGCCGGTGTAGCGGTGCACCCGGTCTACGAGGTCCGGCGAGACGTGCGAGAGGTAGGGCTCGACCGAGTCGTAGGCGTCGTTGCCCTGGATGACCAGCTCGCGGAAGTCCTCGTTGAACAGGTCCCGGACAACCCGGACGACCAGCTCGGGCTCCTCGTAGAGCAGCGCCGGGGCGCTGCTGCCGGAGGACTTCTCCTGGATGGCCTCCCACTGCGCCTGCAGGCGCTTGACGTCGCGCGCCAGGTCGTCCTCGGAGGCGCCCTCGGCCGCGGTGCGCACGATCACGCCGGCACCGTCGGGGACCAGGTTCTTGAGCACGTCGCGCAGGCGCTTGCGCTCGACGTCGGACAGCTTGCGGCTGATGCCGGAGGCGTTGCCGTGCGGCACGTACACCAGGTGCCGCCCGGACAGCGCGATGTGGCTGGTCAGGCGGGCGCCCTTGGTGCCGATCGGGTCCTTGGTGACCTGCACGAGCACGGAGTCGCCGGACTTCAGCGCCTGCTCGATGGTGCGCGTGCGCCCCTCCAGGCCGGTGGCGTCCCAGTTGACCTCGCCGGCGTAGAGCACCGCGTTGCGGCCCCGGCCGATGTCGACGAACGCCGCCTCCATGCTGGGCAGCACGTTCTGCACCCGGCCGAGGTAGACGTTGCCGACCATCGAGCTCGAGGACGCCCGGGTGACGTAGTGCTCCACGAGCACCTTGTCCTCGAGCACCGCGATCTGGGTGCGGTCGTTCTTCTGCCGGATGACCATCGTGCGGTCGACGGCCTCGCGGCGGGCCAGGAACTCCGACTCGCTCAGGATCGGCGGGCGCGTGCGGCGCTGCTCGCGGCCGTCCCGGCGGCGCTGGCGCTTGGCCTCCAGCCGGGTCGAGCCGGAGACGCCCTGCACCTCGTCGCGGTCGCGGGTGGCGGTGCGCGGCTCGCGGATCTTCACGACCACGTGCGGGTCGTCGCCGACCTCGGCGTCGGCCGAGCCCTTCCGGCGGCGGCGGCGCCGGCGGCGGGTCAGCCCCTCGCCGTCGTCCTCGCCTTCCTCGTCGGCGGACGCCTCGGCCTCCGCCTCCTCGTCCTCGGCCTCCGCCTCGGTGTCGGCGTCCGACTCGGCCTCGTCCAGCTCCTCGCCGGCGGGACCCCGGCCGCGGCCACGACCACGGCGGCCCCGGCGGCGACGACGGCGGGCTCCGGCATCGAGGCCCTCGTCGTCCTCGTCCTCGTCTGCCTCCGCCTCATCGGTCTCGGCCGGGGCCTCGACGGCCACGTCGACCGGCGCCTCCGTGAAAACCTCCTCGGCGGCGGCCCGGCTGCGGCGCCGGCGACGGCCGCGGCCGGCCGGCTCCTCCTCGGCGAGCTCCTCCTCCTCGGCGAAGTCCGCGCGCTCGGCCCGGGTGGGCGCGACCTGCTCGCTCGGCGGCATGAACAGCAGCTGGACGGGGGCGGCGCGGCGGCCCCGGCGGGCCGGCGGCGCCTCGACGACCGGCGGCTCGAGCTCCTCCGGCGTTTCGGCGTCCTCCGCGGGCTCCTGCGCGGAGAGTTCCTCGGCGACCGGCTCGACGGCGACCGGCTCTTCCGCGACCGGCAGCTCGGCCGGCGGCTCTTCGGCGGGCGGCGCCTCGACAACCTTCGCGCGGCTGCGGCGGGCGCGGGTGGCCTTGACCGGGGCGGGCGGCGCCTCGATCGGCAGCTCCTGCTGCCCGGACTCGGCCGGTTCGGCCGGTTCGGCCGGTTCGGCACTCGCCGTCACCTTCCGCCTCCGGCGGGTGGTGGCGGGGGCAGGAGCGGCCTCCGGCGCGGCGGTGACCTCTGCCGCGGCCTCGGCCTCGATCGGGGCCTCGGCCGGTGGCTCGGCGGCGGCCTTCGTGGCCCGGCGGCGCGTGCGCCGGACAGGGGCGGTGTTATCTGCTTCGCTGGCTGTGGCAGCAGCCACCGGCTCCGCGCCGGTGGTGTCGCCGCTCGCCGACTCGTTGTCGAACATGCGGACGTTCTCCAGTTCTGGCGCTCCCGGGCGCGTAGCAACGCAGCCACACGGGGGCACCGCATATATGTTGTGCCGGCGGAGGTATCCGCTCGCGCGGACGATCCGCCGAAAGTCTGCCAACCTCGCGCCCGGGCGACCGGCGCTCCGCCACCTGGCGGATCACCCGTCGTCTACAGCGACGAAGTCCCCACGACGGCCACCGGCCGATCCCCAACGCCAGCCTGGGCGAGTGGATCGACGAGGTCGCCCTGCTCGGTCAGCACTCCCTGAGCCAGTCGGGTCGCACGGGGCGGTACCGGCGGCTCCAGGTCGGCTACAACGCGCAGACCGGACAGCACATCGTCGGGTCGCACGGTCGGGGTTACCTGCCGCACGACAAGGTCGAGTATCGCACACGGTATGTCGGTGACCTCGGAAGGTACGTCACCGACGGCGGAATCCGACAGTTCTTCGTGCCCGGGACCAGCGCCGGAGCAGCCCAGCCGGACCACCGCGGCACGCGTGTCGAAGGTCCGCCGGCCCTGCTTGGTGAGGCGCTCGACGAGCACCTCGGGCGCGTCGAGGAATACGCGCACGGCGGCGTCGGCGGCGTGCGCGGCGATCCCGGGCAGCTCGATCCGCCAGCTCGACGCGTCGATGAGGTCGGCCAGGCTGCCGCCGCCGTTGAGCGGCGACTCGACCGCCTCGATCACGTCCAGCCCCGGCGACAGGGCCGCGTCGAGCGCCACCCGCAGCCGCGCCGGGTCGACCACCGCCCGCAGGCCGATCTCCAGGTACTCCGCCTCGCTGGCCACCCCGGTCGGCGCGGCGGAGGCGTAGGAGACCTTCGGGTGCGGCGTGAACCCCTGCGAGTACGCGATCGGCACGTTGGCCCGCAGCAGCGCCCGCTCGAACGCGCGGGCGAAGTCGCGGTGGGACGTGAAGCGCAGGGGGCCGCGCTTGGCGTACCGCAGCCGGATCCGCTGGACGACGGGCTCCTGGTTGCTCTCCGGCTGACGCTTAGGCATGCGGCGCCCCTTCCGGAAGCCGCAGCCCGGCGACCGGCGTGAGCGGGAGCAGCTTGCGGCCGGTCGGCCCGATCTGGATCTCGGTGTCCTGGCTGGGGCAGACGCCGCAGTCGAAGCACGGCGTCCAGCGGCAGTCGTCCTGCTCGTAGCCGGTCAGCGCGTCCTGCCAGTCCTGCCAGAGCCAGTCCTTGTCCAGCCCCGAGTCCAGGTGGTCCCAGGGCAGGACCTCGTTCTGCCCGCGCTCGCGGGTGGTGTACCAGGCCAGGTCGACGCCGAACGCGGGCAGGACCTCGGCGGACGCGTCGACCCAGCGCTGGAACGAGAAGTGCTCCGACCAGCCGTCGAACCGGCCGCCGTTCTCCCAGACCCGGCGGATCACCGCGCCGATGCGCCGGTCGCCCCGGCTGAGCAGGCCCTCGACCTGGGAGGGCTCGCCGTCGTGGTACCGGTACCCGATCGCCTTGCCCAGCGACCGGTCCGAGTTGATGGCCTCCTTGAGCGCCTTGAGCCGCCGGTCGATGACCTCCGGCTCGGCCATCTGCGCCCACTGGAACGGGGTGTGCGGCTTGGGCACGAACCCGCCGATCGACACCGTGCAGCGGATGTCCCGCGACCCGGTGGCGGCCCGGCCGGCCTTGATCACCTCGTGCGCGAGCTTGGCGATCTGCAGCACGTCTTCGTCGGTCTCGGTGGGCAGGCCGCACATGAAGTACAGCTTCACCTGGCGCCAGCCGTTGGTGTACGCGGTGACGACGGTGCGGATCAGGTCCTCCTCGGTGACCATCTTGTTGATCACCTGGCGGATCCGCTCCGATCCGCCCTCGGGCGCGAAGGTGAGCCCGGTGCGCCGTCCGTTGCGGGCGAGTTCCTGGGCGAGCGTCACGTTGAACGCGTCGACCCGGGTCGAGGGCAGCGACAGCGAGACGTTCGTCCCCTCGTACTGCTGTGCGAGCCCCGAGCACATGTCGCCGATCTCGGAGTGGTCGGCCGAGGACAGCGACAGCAGCCCCACCTCGTGGAATCCGGAGAACTCCAGCCCCTCCTTGACCATCTGCCCCACGGTCGTGATGCTGCGCTCCCGCACCGGCCGCGTGATCATCCCGGCCTGGCAGAAGCGGCAGCCACGGGTACAACCCCGGAAGATCTCCACCGCGTAGCGCTCGTGGACCGTCTCGGCCAGCGGCACCAGCGGCTTCTTGGGATACGGCCACGCGTCGAGGTCCATCGTGGTGCGCTTGTGCACCCGGAACGGCACGTCGGCGCGGTTGGGCACGACCCGCTGGATGCGCCCGTCGGGCAGGTAGTCGACGTCGTAGAAGCGCGGCACGTACACCGACTCGGTGCGGGCCAGGCGCAGCAGCAGCTCGTCGCGACCGCCGGGCTCGCCCTCGGCCTTCCACTCCCGGACGATCCCGGTGATCTCCAGGACCGCCTCCTCGCCGTCGCCGAGCACGGCGGCGTCGATGAAGTCGGCGATCGGCTCCGGGTTGAACGCCGCGTGGCCGCCGGCGACCACGATCGGGTGCCGCTCGTCCCGCTCGCGCGCCTCCAGCGGGATGCCGGCCAGGTCGAGCATGGTGAGCAGGTTGGTGTAGCCCAGCTCGGTCGAGAACGACACGCCGAACAGGTCGAACTCGGCGACCGGCCGGTGCGCGTCCACGGTGAACTGCGGCACACCCTCCTCGCGCATGAGCCGCTCGAGGTCGGGCCAGACCGCGTAGGTGCGCTCCGCGAGCACGTCTGGCTGCTCGTTGAGCACCTCGTAGAGGATCTGCACGCCCTGGTTGGGCAGGCCGACCTCGTAGGCGTCGGGGTAGGACAGCGCCCAGCGCACGGTGACGGCGTCCCAGTCCTTCACGACCGCGCCGAGCTCACCGCCGACGTATTGGATCGGTTTGCTGATCCGTGGCAGCAGTCGCTCGAGTCTCGGGAAGACGCTCGTCACACTCACGGATAACCAGGGTACCCATCCCCTCGGAGAGGGTTTTATCCCTCCCGCTTACGCCGGCCCGGCGCCCGGCCGCTCGGCTGCGACGGGGCCGGGGTCCCCGGGTGCGGCGCGGGAATGTGCAGCGTGACCGGCTCGCCGGCGCGGACGGTGATCTGGTCGCCGTGGTGGCGCAGGGTGACCTCGCCCTCGTCGACGGCGTAGGTCGCATGGCCGTGCTCGACCGTGACGCGGAGCACCTCGCCGCGAACGGTGACCGCGAAGCGCAGCCGCTTGAGCTGGCCCGGCAGCCGCGGCACGAACGACAGCTCGCCGCCGTAGTCGCGCATGCCGCCGAAGCCGGCCACGATCGCCAGCCAGGTGCCCGCCAGCGACGCCATGTGCAGCCCGTCGCCGACGTTGTGCTGCAGGTCGTAAAGGTCGACGAAGGCGGCCTCGCCGAGGTAGTCGTAGGCGAGGTCGGTGTGTCCGACCTCGGCCGCCATCACCGCCTGCGTGCACGCCGACAGCGAGGAGTCACGGACGGTGCGCTCGTCGTAGTAGTGGAAGTTGCGGGCCTTCTCCTCCGGCGTGAACGCGTCGCCGCGCCAGTGCATCGCCAGCACCAGATCGGCCTGCTTGACCACCTGGCGGCGGTAGAGGTCGAAGTACGGGTAGTGCAATAGCAGCGGGTAGCTCTCCGGCGGGGTGTTCGCGAAGTCCCACTCCTGGTGCAGCGTGAAGTTGATCGCCTGCTGGTGCACGCCCAGCTCCCGGTCGTACGGCAGGTGCACCCGCGCCGCCGCGTCCCGCCACGAGGAGATCTCCTCGTCGTCGACCCCGAACGTGCGGGCGAGCTCCGGGTGCCGCTCGGCGGCCTCGGCGGCCGAGTGCAGGTTGAGCTGCGCCATCAGGTTCGTGTAGATGTTGTCGTCCGCGATCGCGCTGTACTCGTCCGGGCCGGTCACCCCGTCGATGTGGAACACGCCGTGCCGGTCGTGATGGCCGAGCGAGCGCCACAGCCGAGCGGTCTCGACCAGCAGCTCCAGCCCCGCCTCGGCCTCGAACCGGAGGTCGCCGGTGGCCTGCACGTAGCGGACCACGGCCGCGGCGATGTCGGCGTTGACGTGAAAGGCCGCGGTGCCGGCCGGCCAGTACGCCGAGCACTCCTGCCCGCGGATGGTGCGCCAGGGGAAGGCGGCGCCCTTCAGCCCGAGCTGCCGGGCCCGGTCGCGGGCCAGGTCGAGCGTGTCGTGCCGCCACCGCAGCCCGTCGCGCGCCACCTGGGGATGGGTGTACGTCAGGACCGGCAGGACGAAGCTCTCGGTGTCCCAGAAGACGTGGCCGTCGTAGCCGCGCCCGGTCAGCCCCTTCGCGGCGATCGGCCGGGCCTCGGCGCGCGCGCCCGCCTGCATGAGGTGGAACAGCGCGAAGCGCACCGCCTGCTGGATCTCCGCGTCGCCGTCGACCTCGACGTCGGCCTGGCCCCAGAACTGGTCGAGGTACTTGCGCTGCGACTTGACCAGCCCGTCCCAGCCGCCCAGCCGGGCGCCGGCGATCGCGCCGTGCACCTGGTCGCGGATCGCCTGCCGGGAGCGCTGGCTGGACCAGCCGTAGGCGAGGTACTTCACGATCCGCAGCCGCTGCCCGGGCCGCAGCTCACAGGCGAACGTGGTGCGGGCCCAGTCGTCGGTGGTCTCGGTCTGCGAGCGCACCGGCACGGGCGCGTCGACCTCGTGGTCCATCTCGGCGCCGAGGCGCAGGCCGCTCGCGTGGGTGCGGTGCAGCAGCTGGGCGTTGAGGTCGCGGGCGTAGTGCCCCTCGGCGACCAGCGCGTGCCCGAGCGCCGCGGCGACCCGCGGGTCCTTGCTCGGCGCCGGCACGTCCTCGTTCGCCACCAGCTCGGACTGCACGATGATCCGGGCCGGCTCGTCGACGGGCTCGACCTCGTACAGGAAGGCGGCGACCGAGCGCTGCTCGAGCGAGACCAGCCGGGTCGTGCGCAGCTTGATCCGCTGCTGCGCGGGCGAGGACCACTCCACGTCGCGCCGCAGCGTGCCGGCCCGCAGGTCGAGCACCCGCTGGTGGGAGTGCAGGTTGCCGTACCGCACGTCGAACGGCTCGTCGTCGACCAGCAGCCGGAACACCTTGCCGTTGGTGACGTTGAGGATCGACTGCCCCTCCTCCGGGAAGCCGTAGCCGGCCTCGGCGTAGGGCAGCGGCCGCTCCTCGTAGAAGGAGTTGAGGTAGGTGCCGGGCAGCCCGAACGGCTCGCCCTCGTCCAGGTTGCCCCGCAGCCCGATGTGCCCGTTGGACAGGGCGAACAGCGACTCCGTCTGGGCCAGGTCGGCGAGGTCGAGGCTGGTCTCGCGCAGCGCCCACGGCTCCACCGGGAAAGTGGTCATGAGTCCTCCTCGAGCAGCTCTCCCAGATCCGATACCACCACGTCGGCGCCGCTGCGCCGCAGGCCCTCGGTGTGCTCGCCGCCGATCCGGTCGACGCCCACGACGAAGAACCCACCGGCCCGGCCCGCGGCTACCCCGGCCAGCGCGTCCTCGAACACCGCCGCGTGGACGGGTTCGACGCCAAGCTCGCGGGCCGCCTCCAGGAACGTGTCCGGGGCCGGCTTGCCCTTGAGCCCGCGCTCGCGGATCGTCACCCCGTCGACCCGGGCCTCGAGCAGGCCGGCCAGCCCGGTCGAGGTGATCACCTGCAGCGTGTTGGCGCTCGAGCTCACCACCGCGCGGCGCAGCCCGGCCCGCTGGGCCCGCTCCAGGTACGTCACCGAGGACGGGTACGGCTCGAGCCCGCCCTGGCGCAGCAGCTCCAGCAGCAGGACGTTCTTGCGGTTGCCCAGGCCGTTGACGGTGTGCGCGTCCGGCGGGTCGCCGGGCGTGCCCTCCGGCAGCGAGATGCCGCGCGAGGTGAGGAAGTCGCGGACCCCCGCCTCGCGGGGCTTGCCGTCCACGTAGTCGTTGTAGTCGCGGACCGGGTCGAACTCCCGCAGGCCCCTGGCCCGGAGGAACTCGTTGAACGTCGCGGTCCAGGCCTTGTTGTGGATGACCGCAGTCGGGGTCAGCACACCGTCGAGATCGAACAGGCACGCGCTCACGTGATCCGGTAGACCCAACACGTATGCGACCGTATCCCCGCCGGGCGAACTCCGCGCGGCGTGCGCCTCCGCGCGGCCATCGTCACCCGGCACTGACCGCCCGGGGACGAAAGAGTACGGGGAGACCGGGAGCTGGGTACACCCGATCTCCCCGCACTCTGTTGGTGGAGGAAGGTTCCGGTTACGGCAGCGTGGCCAGGTGCGGTGCGACCGTCTTGGCGAAGCCGTTGCCGTTCTTGACGTCCCAGTTGATCGACCAGGTCATCGCGCCGCGGATGCCCGGGTACGTGTGCGGCGGCTTGAACGTGCCGCAGTTCGTGCCCCGGGCCAGGCAGTCCAGCGCCTGGTTGACCACCGACGGGGAGACCACGCCGCCGCCCGCCGCGCCGGCGCCGGCCGGCAGGCCGAGGGCCACCTGGTCGGGGCGCAGGCCGTTCTCCAGCTGGATGCAGGCCAGGGCGGTGATGAAGTTGACCGTGCCCTGCGAGTACGCCTGCATCTGGTCGCAGCCGAGCATGCTGCCGGAGTTGTAGTACTGCGTGTGGACGACCGTCAGGATGTCCTTGATGTTGAGCGCCAGCGCGAAGTAGCCGTTGCCCGTGGACTGCATGTCGATCGTCTGCGGCGCCATCGTGATGATGAGGTTCGCGCCGGCCTTGGTCCGCAGCGAGCGCAGGGCCTGCGCCATGTACGTCGGGTTCAGGCCGTTCTCGAGGTCGATGTCGATGCCGTCGAAGCCGTACGCCTGCATGATCGACCAGGCGGTGTTGGCGAAGTTGTTCGCGGCATTGGCATCGCCGACGCTCACGGTGCCGGTCTCGCCGCCGACGGACAGGATGACCTTCTTGCCGCGCGAGTGCAGCGTGGCGACGTCGGCCTTGAAGTCGGCGTTGGAGTAGCCGCCCAGCGCGTTGGACAGGCCCGGGTCGACGCTGAACGCCAGTCCGCCGGGGGTGGAGGTGGCGCTGGCGAACGACACGGCGATGAGGTCGTACTCGTTCGGCACGTCCCGCAGCCGCAGCGGCGTGGCCGCATTGGTGAAGTCCTGCCAGTACCCGGTCAGGAAGTGCTTCGGCAGCGGGCCCGGGGGCGTCGACGTCGAGGGGGAGCTCGACGGCGAGGACGAAGGCGACTTCGAGGGGGACGCCGAGGGCGACGCCGACCGCGAGGGCGATGCCGACGGGCTCGTGGGCCCGGTCGAGGTCGGGTTGCCGCCGGGGCCGCCCAGCGAGAAGTCGTCGGCCGTGTACGCGGGCTGGCCGTACCAGCCGTGCACGTAGACGACGGCCGAGGTCTGGCTCGCGCCCGTGGTGAACGAGACGGTGAGCTGGGAGTACGCGCCGCCGGTGCCCGCCGTCCAGGTGCTCGCGTCGACCCCGCCGGTGACGCCGACGAAGACGTAGGAGCCGTTGACGTAACCCGAGAGGGTGTACTTCGTGTTGGGTTGCACGGAGACGGTCTGGGAGCACTTCGCGGTGGTGCTGCCGGGCGTGCCCGCCAGCTTGTAGGTGCCCGAGCGCGCGGCGCCGGAGGTGACCGACGCGGACTCGCAGGTCCAGCCGGACGTGGAGCCGGTCTCGAAGCCCGGGTTCGTGAGCAGCTCCGCGGCGGACGCGGGCATGGCGAGCACGACCCCGGCGAGGGTCAGTGCCGCCGCGCCGGCCCCCGCGAGCAGGGTGACATGGCGTGGACGCATGGTTCGCTCCAGTGGGGGCTGGTGGGGGTGCACGTCGATGGGCGTCGACGTGTTCCTCCACGGTCCACGCACCGGAATTTAATGTCAAGGTTTCTTTACTATTTCTTATGGCGGCGCCGAAACCCGGTTCGGGCCTGGTCCGCGGCCGCGCTATCCTCATTGCACAGGCATCGACCCGGCCATCACCGGCGAGCCTCCGGAAGAACGGCCGGCCCGGCCAGGATCAACGAGGCCGGCCTACTAGACCCGGACGGGTCCGGCCCGTGACAGCCGGCCAACGAGCGGCCGTCGGACGCACCACCCGGCGGCAAGCGGGGTGGTACCGCGGATCGGGCGACCGGTTCGTCCCCGTGTGGAGTCGAGACAGATGCGTCGAGACAACCGACCACGCGAGGAGAGCGACCACCCATGGCCTACCCGATGCACCGCTCCGGCGCCTCCGGGGTGCCGGCCAGCCCCAACCTGCCCGAGGTCGAGCGCGAGGTCCTGGACTACTGGTCCGGCGACGAGACGTTCGTGGCCTCCGTGGAGCAGCGCCCGGCCGGCGACAACGGGTCGAACGAGTTCGTCTTCTACGACGGGCCCCCGTTCGCCAACGGCCTGCCCCACTACGGGCACCTGCTGACCGGCTACGCGAAGGACGTCGTCCCGCGGTACAAGACCATGAAGGGCTTCCGCGTCGAGCGCCGCTTCGGCTGGGACTGCCACGGCCTGCCCGCCGAGGTCGAGGCGGAGAAGCAGCTGGGCATCACCACGAAGGCCGAGATCCTGCAGCTCGGCGTCGACAAGTTCAACGCGGCCACCAAGGAGTCGGTGCTGCGCTACACCAGCGAGTGGGAGCGCTACGTCACCCGCCAGGCGCGCTGGGTCGACTTCACCAACGACTACAAGACGCTCGACCTGGACTACATGGAAAGCGTCATGTGGGCCTTCAAGACCCTGCACGACAAGGGCCTGGTCTACGAGGGCTTCCGCGTCCTGGCGTACTGCTGGCGCTGTGAGACCCCGCTGTCCAACACCGAGCTGCGCATGGACGAGGACGTCTACCGCGACCGGCAGGACCCCGCGTTGACCGTGGCGTTCCGGCTGGAGACCGGCGAGCGGATCCTGGTCTGGACCACCACGCCGTGGACCCTGCCGTCCAACCTGGCGATCGCGGTCGGTCCCGAGATCGAGTACGCGGTCTTCGAGGAGGAGGGCGCCCGCTACATCCTCGCCGACTCGCGGGTGGGCGCCTACGAGAAGGAGCTGGCCGCCGCGACCCGCGTGGGCACGGTGCTCGGCTCGGAGCTCATCGGCCGGCGGTACACCCCCCTCTTCGACTTCCTCGCGGACACGCCGAACGCCTTCCAGGTCATCGGCGCGGACTTCGTCACGACCGAGGACGGCACGGGCGTGGTCCACATGGCGCCGGCCTTCGGCGAGGACGACCAGAACGCGTGCGCGACGGTCGGCATCCCGACGGTGGTGACCGTCGACGAGCACACCCGGTTCACCTCGCTGGTGCCGCCGTACCAGGGGCTGCAGGTCTTCGAGGCCAACAAGCCGGTCATCCGCGACCTCAAGGCCGCCGGCGCGGTCGTGCGGCACGACACCTACACGCACTCGTACCCGCACTGCTGGCGCTGCGACACCCCGCTGGTCTACAAGGCGGTCTCGTCGTGGTTCGTCGCGGTGTCGACGTTCCGCGACCGGATGGTGGAGCTCAACCAGCAGATCACCTGGACGCCGGAGCACATCAAGGACGGCTCGTTCGGCAAGTGGCTGGCCAACGCCCGCGACTGGTCGATCAGCCGGAACCGGTTCTGGGGCTCGCCGATCCCGGTGTGGAAGTCGGACGATCCGCAGTACCCGCGCGTGGACGTCTACGGCTCGCTGGACGAGCTCGAGCGCGACTTCGGGGTGCGCCCGGCCGACCTGCACCGGCCCGAGATCGACAACCTGACCCGGCCCAACCCGGACGACCCGACCGGGCAGTCCGTCATGCGCCGCGTGCCGGAGGTGCTGGACTGCTGGTTCGAGTCCGGCTCGATGCCGTTCGCGCAGGTGCACTACCCGTTCGAGAACGCCGACTGGTTCGAGCACCACTACCCGGGCGACTTCATCGTGGAGTACATCGGCCAGACCCGCGGCTGGTTCTACACCATGCACGTGCTGGCCACGGCCCTGTTCGACCGCCCGGCGTTCAACAACTGCGTCAGCCACGGCATCCTGCTCGGCGAGGACGGGCGCAAGATGTCCAAGAGCCTGCGCAACTACCCGGACGTGTACCGGGTGTTCGACGATTACGGCTCGGACGCGATGCGCTGGTTCCTGGTCGCCTCGCCGGTGCTGCGCGGCGGCGACATGCCGGTCACCGAGAGCGGCATCCGCGACGCGGTCCGGCAGGTCCTGCTGCCGCTGTGGAACGTGTGGTACTTCTTCTCGCTCTACGCCAACGCCGACGGTTATACGGCGCGGCGGCGCACCGACAGCACCGACCTGCTGGACCGCTACGTGCTGGCCAAGACGGGCGAGCTGGTGTCCACCGTCGAGCGGCAGCTGGACGCCTACGACCTGTCCGGGGCCTGCGCCACGGTGCGCTCCTACCTCGACGCGCTGACCAACTGGTACGTGCGCCGCTCGCGGGACCGCTTCTGGTCCGGCAGCGGTAGTCCCACAGGCACTAACGCGTTCGACACGCTGTTCACGGTGCTGTCGACGCTGACGCAGGTCGTCGCGCCGCTCGCGCCGCTGACCGCGGAGGAGATCTACCGCGGCCTGACCGGCGAGCGCTCGGTGCACCTGACCGACTGGCCGTCGGCGGAGCAGTTCCCGGCCGACCACGAGCTGGTGGCGAACATGGACGCGGTGCGCGACGTGTGCTCGGCGGCACTGTCGCTGCGCAAGGCCCGCGGCCTGCGGGTGCGGCTGCCGCTGTCGGCGCTGACGGTCGCCACGCCCAACGCGGCGGCGCTGCGGCCCTTCGCCGCGCTCGTCGCCGACGAGGTCAACGTCAAGCGGGTCGACTTCACCGACGACGTGGCCGCGCACTGCACGCGGGTGCTGACCCTGGTGCCGCGGGTGCTCGGCCCGCGCCTCGGCAAGGAGGTCCAGCAGGTCATCAAGGCCGTCAAGGCCGGTGACTGGGGCCTGACCGGCGGCGCGGTGGTGGCCGGCGGGGTGGAGCTGCGGGATGGTGAGTACGAGCTCAAGCTCGTCGCCGCCGACCCGACGCAGTCCGCGCCGCTGCCCGGCGGCGACGGCGTGGTCGTGCTCGACAGCACGGTGACGCCGGAGCTGGCGGCCGAGGGCCTGGCCCGCGACCTGGTCCGGGTGGTGCAGCAGGCGCGCCGCGACGCCGACCTCAACGTGTCGGACCGGATCGTGGTCGTGGTCGACGGCCCGCCCGCGGTTGCCGACGCGCTGCGGGCGCACGCGGCGTTCGTGGCCGGCGAGACCCTGGCCGACTCCGTCTCGCTCGGCCCGGCCCCGGACGGCTTCGCCGGCGAGGTCGGCGAGGGCGAGGCCGTGCGCGTCGAGGTCCGGAAGGTCTAACCGCGGCGGTCGAGCTCGCCGGTCGGCATGACGACCACCATCGTGAGGACCGCCTCCACCGCGCCGGAGTTCCGGTAGCTGTGGGGGCGGTCCGCCCTGAAGTCGATGGTCTCGCCGGTGTGCACCTCGTAGTCGGTACCGTCGACGGTGACCACCAGCGCGCCCTCGCGGACCTGGACGATCTCCCGGGTGCGCGGCGCGTGGTCGCCGGAGTCGTGCCCCTCGCCCGGCTCGATCCGCCACTCCCACACCTCGACGAACGCGGGGTCGTTGACGCCGCGCAGCAGCCGCCCCGTGCCGCCGCCGGGCCCGCGCCACAGCACCGCCGGCTCCTCCGCGCCGACGATCTTCACGACCGGCTCCGGCTCGGCCTCCAGCAGCCGGCCGATGCTCACCCCGAACGACTCGGCGACCCGGCACAGCGTGCCGATGCTCGGGTTGGTGCGGGCGCCCTCGATCTGCACGAGCATGCCCTTGCTGACGCCCGAACGGCTGGCCAGCTCGTCCAGCGACCAGCGCCGGCCCTGCCGCAGGCTCTTCACCTGCCGCGCGATCGCCGCCTGCACGTCCCGCTCACGGTCGGTCAAAATATTTTCCCTCGCGGTCACTATTGTGGTACGAGTATGGCATGTTCACCACGGGGCACGAGGCGACCGCATGATCGCTATCGTGCTCGCGGTGCTGTCCGGGCTGGTCTGGGGCGTCGGAGACTTCGCCGGCGGCAAGGCCAGCCAGCGGGCCGACGCGGTGCTCGTGGTGGTGCTGTCCAAGGCCGCGAGCCTGCCGCTGCTCGCGCTCTACCTGCTGTTCATGCCGGCCGCCGTGCAGCCGCGCACGCTGGTCTGGGGCGCCGCCGCCGGCGTGCTCGGCGTGCTCGGCATGTTCGCGTTCTACCGTGCCCTGGCCGGCGGGGCGATGGCGATCGTCGCGCCGGTCAGCGCCGTGACCGCCGCGCTACTGCCGGTCGCGTTCGGCCTCGCCTCCGGCGAGCGCCCGGGCGCCCTCGCGCTGACCGGGGCGGCCTGTGCCATCGCCGCGATCGGCCTCGTCAGCGCGGCCGGCGGCGGGCCCGCCGGCCGGGTGACCGGCCGCCTCGTCGGGCTGGCCCTGCTGTCCGGCGCCGCGTTCGGCCTCTTCTTCACCTGCCTGTCCCGCGCCGGCGACGAGGCGGGCGGTCAGGCCGGGCTGTGGCCGATCGCCGGCGCCCAGGTCGCCAGCCTCGCCCTCGGCGTGCCGCTGGCGGTGCGCCGCTGGCGGGCGGGCCGCACCGGGCCGGCTGGCGTAGCGGGCCCGACCGGCATAGCTGGCGTGGCTGGCGTGGCCGACCCGAGCGGCGTGGCTGGCGCGGTCCGGCCGACCGGGGCGGCGCTGCGCTGGCTGGTGCTCGCGGGCGCGCTGGACATGTCCGCCAACGCGCTCTACCTGCTCGCCGTCGGACGTGGCGACCTGAGCATCATCGCGCCCGTCGCGTCGCTCTATCCCATCTCGACGGTACTGCTGGCAATGCTCATCGACCGCGAGCGCATGCGCCCGGTCCAGCTGGCCGGCCTCGGCCTCGCCGCCACCGCGCTCATCCTCGTCGCGTCGTAACCCTCGGGTGGTGTCGCCGCTAACCCTCGGGTGATCTCGCCATTCCAGGCGGTGATGCCCTCGGGTGGTATTGCCCACCTTGTGGGCTCCTCGGCTGTCCCCTCCCCACGCGGCCGTTAGAGTGTGCGGCAGCGTCGAGGTCCAACCTGGTGGAGGGCATTTGTCCGCGCTCTATGCGGTCGGCAAGATGGCGGTCGCACCCCTGGCTCGGCTGCTGTGGCACCCCAGAATCACTGGACAGGACAACGTCCCGAAGACCGGCCCCGCGATCCTCGCGAGCAACCACCAGTCGGTCCTCGACTCGGTGATCATGGGCGCGATCGCCCCGCGCAACGTGTACTTCCTCGCCAAGGACCAGTATTTTCTCGGCCCCGGCATCAAGGGCGCGGCGCTGCGCAACATCATGTATGGGCTGAACCAGATCCCGGTCGACCGCTCCGGCGGCCGCGCCAGCCTCATGGCGCTGGACGCCGCGCTGCCGGTGCTGCGCGCCGGGCACGTGCTCGGCATCTTCCCGGAGGGCACCCGCTCCACCGACGGCCGCCTGTATCGCGGCCGCCCCGGCGTGGCCAAGCTGGCCCTCGACGCGCCCGCCCCGATCATCCCGGTCGGCCTGATGGGCTTCGACAAGGTCATGCCGGTCGGCGCGTCGCTGCCGAAGCTGGGCCCGAAGGTCGAGGTGCGCTTCGGCGAGCCGCTCGACCTGAGCCAGTGGCGGGACGGCGGCGAGGTCGACAGCCGGGCGCTGCGCGAGGTGACCCTCAAGCTCATGAACGCGATCCAACAACTCACCGGGCAGGAGTACGTGGGCCGCTACGCTCCCAAGCGCCCCGACCAGCTGCCGGACCCCGCAACCACCGACTGAGGCCCTCGGTCGGTGGTAGCGCCTGTTTCATACCTGAGGCGGGGCTGCGGCGGGCCCAGATTCCGCCTCGCTCCCACCCCAGTCATGAAACAGGCGCTAGAGCGCGAGTTCCGGGAACCAGAGCGAGATCTCGCGCTTCGCGCTCTCCGGCGAGTCGGAGGCGTGGACCAGGTTTTCGCGGTTGGACAGCGACAGGTCACCGCGGATGCTGCCCGGCGTGGCCTTGCGTCCGTCGGTGGCGCCGATCAGGAGGCGTACCACCGTGATGGCCTCGTCGCCGGAGACGATCATCGACACCAGGCTGCCGCCCGTCATGAAGTCGCGCAGCGGCGGGTAGAAGTCGCGCTCGACGTGCTCGGCGTAGTGCTGGTCGGCCAGCGCGACGTCCATCGTGCGCAGGGCCAGCGCCTCGATGGCCAGGCCCTTGCGCTCGAACCGGCCGATGATCTCACCCACCAGGCCGCGGCGGACGGCATCGGGCTTGATGAGAACGAGCGTGCGCTCCGACACGAGACTCCTCCAGGTTTCGCGATACTGCGCGAAGCCTACCCAGCGTCACCCCACACGCCCCCTGAGGGTGCCTGAGACTTCCGTTTCGGTCATGATCAGGCATAGCCTGATGTCAGTCGTCTGGGGAGGTCGACTTGCCGTCCAGCAACCGCGCGTCATCGTCCGGCAGCCGGAGCCTGGTCATCGCGCTGCTGATTCTGATCGGTGGTTTCCTGGCCTTCTGCGGCCTGGGTATGACGGAACCGCTGATGGTCGCGCTCGGCGTGGTCGTCGCCGCGGCCGGGCCCATCATCATCATCGTGCTGAACTCGCGCAGCAAGGTCCGCCTGTACGTCCAGGGCACCGCCGTCGTCGAGGGCATCACGCCGCGGCCGGGGGGCGGCGGCACCACCGGTCGCGGGCGCCTCAAGCTGACCATCACCGCGGTCGGCATCCGCAGCGCCTCGGTGGCTGGCACCGACCCGGCCATCCCGCTGGACAAGTGGCCCGAGCCGGGCGCGGTGCTTCCGGTCCGGCTCCTCAAGGGCACCCCGCGCAAGTTCACGGTGCTCTGGGACCGCGTGCAGACCCATCAGGAGATCGTCCGCGCCGAACACCAGCGGTCCGACGGCTCGGGCGACGACGACGATTACGGCTACACCGTCGACGGCGACGACTACGGCCCGCCGTCCGGGGACGCGTATGGCAACCGGTTCCCGGCCGACAACACGCCCACGCTGACCGACCTCCCGCCGATCGACGCGGGCATCGACGAGCCGGTGGGAGCCCCCTCCGGGTCCCGCGCCGGCACCGCGGTGGCCGATCCGGTCGCGGCCCCCGCCGAGCAGATCCCGGACGCGGCCCGCCGCTCGGCCCGCCCCGGCGCACCGGAAGCCCGGCCCGGCCGGCCCCGTCAAGCGGTCCCCGACCCCGCACACCACCCGGCCGAGCCGCTCGGCGCTCCGGCCACCGTGGTCCCCTCCCCGCCGTCCCGGGCCGACGTCGACGCGCACCACACCGACCCGAGCGCGGCGGTGAACGGAGTCGCCACGCCCGCACCGAGCCCGGGCGCGTCCCGAGTCGTTTCCACCACGGAGGTCGCCGAGGAGCGGGCGGAGGCGGAAACCACCGACGCGACCGAGGCCGCCACCGACACAACGACGGCCGAGGCCGCCGCGGACGAGGAGCACGCGAGCGACGCGGGCCCGGCGACGACCGAGGGCACGGACCGGGTGGTGACGCCCATGGCGATCCTCGGCACCGGCTCGGGGCAGACCGTCATCGGCGAGGAGGACGAGCCGATCATCATGCGGCTGCGGTCGATGCCCCGGCCCGGCGGCCAGCATCGCCGGCCCAGCCCGCATCCGCGCTCGGGCGCGCACGACCGGGTCCGGCGCCCCCGCACGGACCGCGCACGCCCCGGGAGCGAGCCGCCCGCCATCGCGGATCCGGCGACCGCGTCCGGGCGCGCGACCGGGGAGATCACCGACGGCCACGACCTGATCGGCACGGTCGCGGCCCCGGAGGAGTACACGATTCCGGAGGGCGGCTCCCTGCTCGCCGCGCCGGAGACCACGGTGGGACTCGGGGCCGCGTGGCGGACGGTGGTGCCCGGCGCGCCGCGGACGCCGCCGGCCGAGGCCGCCCAGAGCCCCGCCCAGGCCGCGTTCTACCCCGACCGGGAGACGGAGCAGCCACCGACCCGCGGCGCCCGGCTCGACCAGGCGCCGCCCCCGGCCGTCCTCGAGGGCGAGGCCGCCCAGGAGGCGCTGCCCTCCGCCGAGGAGCCCGCGGCGGGGACGCTCGAGCCGGTGACCGCCGATGCGGAGGTCATCGAGCCGGAGACGGCCGCGACGGAGGTCATCGAACCCGAGACGGTCGAGGCCGAGATCATCGAGCCGGAGCGGCCCGCGGGATCCGCCTGGTCGACGAACGGACGGCCGCCGGTCGGCGCGGGCCTCTACAGCGCGCCGCCGATCCTGCGCACGCCCACCACCCGGGCCGCGGACCCGGACGACGAGGACGAGGCGGTGACGCCCGATCCGTACGCGACCGAGCACTACCTGCCGCCCGAGGACCAGCTGGAGGAGCAGCCGCTCAGCGAGGGCGCGGTCGCCGAGTTCCTGGCCACCACGCCGCGGCGGCAGACCATGCCGCTGGACGGGGTCAACGGGGTGAGCGTCACGCTCATCGTGTCCGATCTGCAGCGCTCCCGCCGGTTCTACCGCGACACGCTCGGGCTGACCGAGGTGGACAGCGGGGAGACGAGCGTGGTGCTGGAGACCGGGTCGGCGCGGGTCGTGCTGCGGCGGGTCGCGGACATGCCGCCGGTCGACCGCCGCGTGGTGCACCTCAACCTCGACGTCCCCGACGTGTACGAGGCCTACGAGCGCCTCCGCGAGCAGGGAGTCGACTTCGTGCACCGCCCCCGGGTGGTACCGCAGGGCGAGCAGTTGGAGCTGTGCTCGGCCACGTTCCGCGACCCGGACGGCCACGCCATCGCCCTCACGCGCTGGGAGCTGCGTCGCTAGGGGCGTCGTAGCGCCGCAGCGTCTCCTCGGCCGTGGCGCGCATCAGCTCGCGCAGCTCCGGCGGCTCGAGCACCTCCACGTCGGGCCCGAACCGGCCCAGGTCGATCCGCGCGTGCTCGAACGACTCGATCGGCATCACCACGCGCAGCCAGCCGTCGCCGTCGGGCTCGCCGGTCTCACGCAGCGCACGCTCCGCGACCGGCCCGAGCATCCACCAGATGCGCGCGGCGCGCGGCCCCAGCCGTACCGTGGCAAAACCACCGCTGTAGAGCGTCTGCTGCAGCCGGTCGGACCACTCCAGCCAGTACCGCCGCAGATCGAAGTCGGCGGGGCGCTCGAACGCCTCGTCGCGCACGGCGATCTCGTCGATGCGGGAGATCCGGTAGCCGTTGACGCGCGACCGGCCGCGCGCGATGAGATACCACGCGGTGCCCTTGAGCACCAGCCCGAGCGGGTCGAGGGTGCGCTCCACCGAGGTCTGGTCCCATTTGCGGTACCGGACGTCGATCCGGCGCTGCTCCCAGACCGCCGTCGCGACGGCGTCGAGGTGAGGCGGGGCCTCCGGGTCGCGAAACCATCCGGGCGCGTCGACGTGCACGCGCTCCTGGATGCGCCCCGCCCTCGAGCGCTGCTCGGCCGGCAGCGAGGCTAGCAGCTTGAGCCGCGCCGCCTCCAGCGTCGGGCCGAGCCCGAGGTCGCCCGCGGTCGCGCCGCCGGCGAGAAACAGCGCGGCGGCCTCGTCGATGGTGAGGCCGGTGAGGCTGGTCCGGTAGCCGTCGAGGAGCTGGAAGCCGCCGGCCGGGCCGCGATCGGCGTAGACGGGCACCCCGGAGGCGGACAGCGCCTCGATGTCGCGGTACACCGTGCGGACGGACACCTCGAGCTCGTCCGCGATCTGCTGCGCGGTGAGCCGGCCCCGGGTCTGCAGCATCAGCAGCGTCGACAGGAGCCGGCTCGCCCGCATCAGTCGGGCTTGTTCGAGTAGACGGACCGGCGCACGTAGAGCGCGTAGAGCCAGGCGGGGCCGAACACGATCCCGAGGGCGAGCAGCGACCAGTGCAGGAAGCCGCCGGCGAGCAGGACGACCTGCACGACGAGCCCGGCGATCCAGGCCCACGAGTGCTTCAGCAGCCCGCAGAGTCCGAAGCACACGACGGCGAGGACGGCGCACACCCAGATGGCGGCGGTGTTGTCGCCGTGGCCGAGCTTGGCCAGCGGCACCAGCGCCAGCAGCAGCACGATGCCCTCGACCGCGAGCCCGGCGGCCCCGACGCCGCGGACCGCGGCCCCCGGGTTCTTCAGTCCGGCCGGCGAGCTCATCGCTTCAGCAGCCCGCGGGCGTCGGCGACGGTCACGACCGAGCCGGTGATGAGGATGCCGACGGTGCCGGGCACCGCGTTGTCGGACTCGGCGAGCGTGACCGCGGCGTCGATGGCGTCGGGCAGGTCTGGCACCACGTGCACCCGGTCGGGGCCGAACAGCTCCTCGGCGAGCGCGCCGAGCTGCGCGACCGGCATCGCCCGCGGCGAGCTGTTGCGGGTCACCACGACGCTCTCGGTGATCGGCTCCAGCAGCTCCAGCATGCCCTCGACGTCCTTGTCGGCGAGCGCCGCGACGACCGCGACGAGCCCGCTGAACGCGAACTCCTCGGTGAGCGCCCGGACCGTGGCGCCCATGCCATGCGCGTTGTGCGCGGCATCGAGCAGGATCGGCGGCGAGTTGCGGATGCGTTCCAGCCGGCCGGGCGACGTGACGCGGGCGAACCCGTCGCGGACCGCCTCGGCGTTGAGCACCCGCTCGGCGCCCGCGCCCAGGAACGCCTCGACCGCGGCGAGCGCGATCGCCGCGTTCTGCGCCTGGTGCTCGCCGTGCAGCGGCAGGAAGATGCCCTCGTACACCCCGGACAGGCCCTGCAGCGTCAGCACCTGCCCACCGACGGCGAGGTCGCGGTGCACGACGCCGAACTCGCGCCCCTCCCGGGCGAGCGTCGCGCCGACCTCGGCGCAGCGCTCCAGAATCGGACGCATCGCCTCCTCCGGCTGCAGCGCGCAGATCAGCGTCGCGCCCTTGTGCACGATGCCGGCCTTGGCCCAGGCGATCTCCTCCAGCGTGTCGCCCAGCCACTCGGTGTGATCCAGGCCGATCGGCGTGATGACCGTCGTCTGCGCATGCAGCACGTTGGTGGAGTCGTCCGCGCCGCCGAGGCCGACCTCGACCACGGCCACGTCGACGGGCGCGTCGGCGAACGCGGCGAACGCCATCGCGGTGGTCATGTCGAAGTACGTCAGGGGCTGGTCGTTGCGCGCGTCGAGGAACTCCGCCAGCGGCGCCACCTCCTCGTACACCTCGACGAACTTCTCCTCGCTGATCGGCTCGCCCTCGATGCTGATCCGCTCGGTGATGCTCTGCAGGTGCGGGCTGGTGTATCGGCCGGTGCGCAGCCCGTGCGCGCGCAGCAGCCCGTCGATCATCCTGGCCGTGGACGTCTTGCCGTTGGTGCCGGTCAGGTGGATCGCCGGGTATGCCCGCTGGGGGCTGCCGAGCGAGTCGAGCAGCCCCTCGATCCGCCCCAGGTCGAACACCATGCGGGTGAACCCGCGGGCGTTCAGCTCCTGGTCGACCTCGGAAAACGACCTGGTCACGCCGACTCCTCGCTTCGCTCGGCGGCGGCGTGTAAGGACTGAGCCTCCGGACCGTTCACAGTGCTTCCAGCTGGGACGAGATGCGGGCCAGGTCGGCCTCGGCGGCCTCGAGCCGCTGGCGGATCTTCGCCACCACCTGGTCGGGGGCCTTGCCGGTGAAGGCCGGGTTGCCGAGCTTGGCCCGGCACTGGTCGGCCTCCTTCTCCGCCGCGGCCCGGTCCTTGGTCAGCCGCGCGCGCTCGGCGGCGACGTCGATCGCGCCGCGCGTGTCGAGCTCCACGGTGACCCCGACGCCGACGGCCAGCTTCGCCGTGGCCGCGAAGTCGCCGCCGCCCTGGTCCAGCCGGGCCAGCGAGCGGATCAGGCCCTCGTGCGCGGCCAGGCCGGCCGCCTCGAGCCCCTCGAGCCGCGCGACGACCCGCTGCGCCGGCTTCACGCCCTGGTCGGCGCGGAACCGCCGGACCTCGGTGACGACCCGCTGGAGGTTGTCCACCTCGCGCTCGGCGGCGTCGTCGGTGAGCTCCTTGTCCGCGACCGGCCAGGCCGCGCGGACCACCGTCGGGCGGCCGGTGAGCGTCGTCCACAGCTCCTCGGTCACGAACGGCATGATCGGGTGCAGCAGCCGCTGCAGGCTCTCCAGCACGTGGCCGAGCACCCGCCGGGTGCGCGCCTTGGCCTCGGCGTCGTCGCCGGTGAGCACCGGCTTGGTCAGCTCCAGATACCAGTCGCAGACGTCGTCCCAGGCGAAGTGGTACAGCGTGTCGCAAACCTTCGCCAGCTCGAACGCCTCGAACTGCTGGTCGACCTCGCCGATGACGTGCTGCAGCCGGGACAGGATCCACCGGTCGACGGTGCTGAGGCCCTCCGTGGGCAGCTCGCCCTCGACCGTGGCGCCGCCCGCCAGCCCGTATCGCGTAGCGTTCCACAGCTTGTTGGCGAAGTTCCGCGCTCCCTGGACCCACTCCTCGCTCACCGGCACATCGGCGCCCGGGTTGGCGCCGCGCAACAGGGTGAACCGGGTGGCGTCGGCGCCGAAGCGCTCGATCCAGTCCAGGGGGTCGACGACGTTGCCGAAGGACTTCGACATCTTCTTGCCGTACTGGTCGCGGACCATGCCGTGCAGCATGACCACGTCGAACGGCTGCCGGCCGCCCATCGCGTAGAGACCGAACATCATCATCCGGGCGACCCAGAAGAACAGGATGTCGTACCCCGTGACGAGCACGCTGGTCGGATAGAACTTCGCCAGGTCGGGCGTCTCGTCGGGCCAGCCGAGCGTGGAGAACGGCCACAGCGCCGAGCTGAACCAGGTGTCGAGCACGTCGGCGTCCTGCACCCAGCCCTCGCCGGTGGGCGCCTCGTCGTCCGGACCGACGCACACGACCTCGCCGTTCGGCCCATACCACACGGGGATCCGGTGCCCCCACCACAGCTGCCGCGAGATGCACCAGTCGTGCATGTTGTCGACCCAGCCGAAGTACCGCTTGGTGAGCTCCGGCGGCTCGACCCGGACCCGCCCGTCGCGCACCGCGTCGCCGGCGGCCCGGGCCAACGGCTCGGTCCGCACGAACCACTGCAACGACAGCCGCGGCTCGACGGTGGTGTTGCACCGCTGGCAGTGCCCGACGGCGTGGACGTACGGCCGCTTCTCCGCGACGATGCGCCCCTCGGCCCGCAGCGCGGCCACGACCGCCGGCCGGGCCTCGAAGCGGTCCAGGCCCAGGAACGGCCCGTGCACCGTGATCACACCGTGCTCGTCCATCATGGTCAGGCTCGGCAGGCCGTGCCGCTGGCCGATCTCGAAGTCGTTGGGGTCGTGCGCCGGGGTCACCTTGACCGCGCCCGTGCCGAACGCCGGGTCGACATGCGCGTCCGCGACGATCGGGATCCGCCGGCCGGTGAGCGGCAGCTCGACCTCGGTGCCGATCAGGTGCTTGTAGCGCTCGTCGTCGGGGTGCACCGCCACCGCGGTGTCGCCCAGCATCGTCTCGGCCCGGGTGGTCGCCACGACGATCGCGTCGTCGCCGTCGCCGTAGCGGATCGAGACGAGCTCGCCCTCGTCGTCGGAGTGCTCGACCTCGATGTCGCTCAGCGCCGTCAGGCACCGCGGGCACCAGTTGATGATGCGCTCGGCCCGGTAGATGAGCCCGTCGTCGAAGAGCCGCTTGAAGATGGTGAGCACGGCCCGGGACAGGCCCTCGTCCATCGTGAACCGCTCGCGGCTCCAGTCCACGGAGTCGCCGAGCCGGGTCATCTGCCCGAGGATCTTGCCGCCGGACTCGGCCTTCCACTGCCACACGCGCTCGACGAACGCCTCGCGCCCGAGGTCGTGCCGCGACACTCCCTCGCCGGCCAGCCGTCGCTCGACCACGTTCTGCGTGGCGATGCCGGCGTGGTCCATGCCGGGCAGCCAGAGGGTCTCGTACCCCTGCATGCGCTTGCGACGGATCACCGCGTCCTGGACGGAGTGGTCGAGGGCGTGGCCGATGTGCAGCGACCCGGTGACGTTCGGCGGCGGCAATACGATCGCGAACGGCGGCTTGTCGCTGGACGAGTCCGCCTTGAACAGACCGTCGGCTACCCATTGCTCATACCGCCGCTGCTCGACCTCGCCAGGGGCATACTGAGCCGAGAGCGCCGGGGTTGCCTGCGCCGCGCGTGGAGTATCCGTCACACGCAAAGTCTAGAACTGTCGCACAGGGGGTCTACGCTCGCCATTGCCCCTTACCTCAGGAGACTGATCGACGGTGACCAACCCACCGCAAAACCCGGATGACGAGCCGCGCTCGGAGCCGTTCCGACCCATGTCGTACGACCTTGCTCCGGAGTTCGGCACACCCCCACCGGCGAACAACGCGGGCCCCTACCCCGGCGCCGTGCCGCCCGTCTCGGCCCAGCCCGGCCACCCCGGTCCGGGCCAACCGGGCTATCCCGTTTCGGGCCAGCCCGCCTACCCGGTCTCCGGCGTTGCAGGCCAGCCCGGTTACCCGTCGAGTCAGCCCGGTTACCCGGTGTCGGCGCAGCCCAGCGCCTATCAGCAGCCCGCGTATCAGCAGCCGCCCGCCTACCAGCCGGGCCCCGCCTTCCCGCCGCCCCCGCCCCCGAAGAAGGGCAAGGGTCTGAAGATCACCCTGGGCGTGCTCGGCGGCCTGTTCCTCGTCTGCGCCATCGCCGCCTGCGCGCTGTTTTATCCCTTCTTCGCCGAGGGCACCTCGCACGTGTCCGCCCCCGCCACGCTGCCCGGCAACCTCACCAAGCAGACCAGCGACTCGTCGAAGAGCCTCGCCGACTCGCTCGAGTCCGACCTGCGCAAGGACATCTCGGGCATCCAGGAAGTCGCGGTCGGCGTCTACGCCCCGGGCGACAACGACCTGCAGCACACCGTCGTCGTGGCCGCCGCGACGGGTTCGTTCCTCTTCCCGAGCTCGCAGGTCGACGACGCGTTCTCGGGCTTCACCTCTAGTAGTTCTGATTCCCTGGGCACCCCGAAGTCGTACGACGCCGGCAGGCTGGGCGGCACCGTCAAGTGCGCCGACGGCACCAGTTCCTCGGGCGCGTTCGACAAGTTCGCCATGTGCGTGTGGGCCGACCATGGCAGCGTGGGCCTGGTCCTGTTCTTCGGCCGCGACGCCGGCGAGTCCGCGTCACTGTTCATCCAGATCCGCGAGGTAGTGCAGACCCGCAGCTGACCCCGTTTCCACAGGGGCGCCGCTTCGCAGGGGCCGCCGCACCGCCGCGACCGGCCCCCTTGCCACGCGACCCCGGGCCGAGCTGGGGGAACGCGGTGGCCAGGCGCCTGTGCGGCGGGCGCGCGGGATTCGCTTGCTACAGTGCGCCGATGGTCGACCCCGACGGCGATCCCGCCGGCCTGTACACCGACGACGAAAACCCGCGGCAGGCCCCCTCCGGCCGCCTCCCCCTCAAGCGCATCGCCATCGCCGGCTGCTCCATCGCGGCCGCGGCCCTGCTGGTCTCCGGCGTGATCTACGGCCCGACGGTCGTGCGCGTGCTGGACCAGAGCGACACCACCATCAAATCCCCGGACAAGGTCGGCACCTTCACGCTGGACACCAGCGACGGCGCGAAGGACACCGCCGAGTACATCCGGGACGCCATCGCCACGAAGGTCAGCCTCGACACGAGCCACGGCCTCATCTACCACGACGGGAAGACCAACGCGATCCTCGTCGCCGGCACCGCCCGCATCTGGAGGCCAGACAGCACCCTCGACTCGGCGTTCGGCGTGGTGACCGACGACAACGGCGGAGTGCGCGACGTCCATGACGTCGACGCCGGCCCCCTGGGCGGCACGATGCGCTGCGGCGTCACGAAGGTCGACGACGCTGATCTGTCGGTGTGCGGCTGGGCCGACAACGGCTCGCTCGGCGTGGCCCTCTTCTCGAACCGCTCGGCCGCCGACTCGGCGAAGTCGCTCCTGGATCTGCGCGCCGCCGTCGAACACCGCGCCTGACATTCGCGCGTTCCACGCAACGTCATCAGCGGTGTGTACGGGTGCCGACGCACCGGCGGCCGACCGGCACCCAGCGCCAGGTTGGCCGCCCCGCTGCCCGAATCGGCCCCTAGAAATGCTTCAGGGGCCCACCAAACAGGCGGGCCCCTGAGCGAAAAATTGTCCGGCGGCGTCCTACTCTCCCACACTCTCTCGGGT